>CALEJX010000476.1 GCA_937898375.1 uncultured Ruminococcus sp. | reverse complement strand
TCAAACGGCGTTTCTGAGATAACAAATCTTTATCCCTCTGTGGATATCCTTGCGACTATAGATTGCATAAAGGCGCTTGGGGCAAAAATAGATTTTGACGGCGACAAGGCTGTGATAGAGGGCATAAAGGATATTCCTAAGAGCGCAGTTTTGGATTGCTGTGAAAGCGGCTCGACACTGAGATTTCTCATACCTGTTGCCTGCGCACTTGGGGTGGATACTCAATTTACAGGCAGGGGCAGGCTTCCGCAAAGACCTATCACCCCATATCTTGAAGAATTTCCAAAGCATGGCGTAAGCTTTGACTATAGCAATACTATGCCTTTTTCCACCTACGGAAAGCTCACAGGGGGCAAGTTCTATGTAGACGGTGGGATATCCTCACAGTTTATCACGGGGCTTCTTTTTGCGCTGCCGCTTCTTGCGGAGGACAGCGAGATAATACTCACTTCTCATTTGGAGTCAAAGCCATATGTTGACATAACCCTCGGCACTTTGAGAGAGCATGGCTGTCAGGTGGAGGAAACAGAGAACGGCTATTTTGTAAAGGGCGGTCAGCATTATAAGCCTTTCAGCGGTAGAGTTGAGGGGGATTATTCTCAGGCGGCTTTCTTTAAGGTGGCAAATTCTTTGGGCAGCAATATTGATATCGCAGGGCTTTCTGAAAAATCTTTTCAGGGAGATAAAAAAATTGTTGAAATATGCGAGAAAATAGTGTATAATAAAAATGGCGGTTTGCAGCCTTTTGACCTCGACTGTTCGGATATACCCGACCTTGTGCCTGTTCTTACAGTGCTTGGAAGCTTCTGCGAGGGCAAAAGCTATATACGAAATGCCGCACGTCTTAGGATAAAGGAGTGCGACAGACTTTCAGCTATCTCTCAGTGCCTTAATGCCATTGGCGGAAAGGTCACCGAACTTGAGGACGGATTGGAGATAGAGGGCGTTGGCATACTGAACGGCGGAGAAGTTGGCAGCTTCAACGACCACAGGATAGCAATGTCAATGGCGGTGGCTGCCACAAGATGTACTTCGCCGCTTAAGATAAACGGTGCGGAGTGCGTCAGCAAGTCATATCCCGATTTCTTTGAGGTATATGAGAGCATCGGCGGAGAGATAAGCCGTGAGCCTTAATATGGGCGAGTACAAAAAATGTACTGATCTGGTGGATATCTGCCGTTATTTATACAGGCTTTATAAGCTGACAGGAGGAAGTAAAATGTCATCAACATGGAACAACAATATAGGCTTTACCGTTTTCGGCGAGAGCCACGGCCCTGCAATAGGCGTTGTTATGGATAATGTACCGCCAGGGGAGACTATCGACCTTGACAAGATATATCAGTTCATGGCAAGAAGAGCACCTAAGCAGAACAAGACCTCTACACAGAGAAAAGAAAAGGATATGCCGCAGATAATGTCTGGCTATTTCAACGGCAAGACTACGGGTACTCCTCTTTGTGCGCTTATAGCCAATACAGACCAACATTCACAGGACTATTCAAATCTTTCAAAGCTTGCAAGACCAGGTCACGCCGATTATACAGGCGCTCTGAGATACAGAGGCTTCAATGACGTAAGAGGCGGCGGACATTTTTCAGGCAGACTTACTGCGCCCCTTTGCTTTGCCGGAGCAGTGGCAGGTCAGATACTTGAAAAAAGAGGCATCTATGTGGGAGCTCATATTGCAGAAGTCCACGGCCTAAAGGACAAGGCTTTCGACCCTATCAATACAACTAAGGATATGATAAGGGAAGTCCGTGAAAAAGAGTTTCCAACTATCATTGACGTTCAGGGCAACGAAATGATAAAGGAGATAGACAATGCAAGAAAGGATAAGGACAGCGTGGGCGGCATTATAGAATGTATCGCTATCAATGTTCCTGCCGGTATCGGCTCGCCTATCTTTGACGGGCTTGAAAACTCTATCGCTCAGCTTATTTTCGGTATCCCTGCGGTAAAGGGTCTGGAATTTGGCGCAGGCTTCAAGGTCGCTGAAATGACAGGCTCGGAGAACAATGACGAGTTCTATGTAAATGACAAGGGTCATGTTGTAACAAAGACAAACAATCACGGCGGAATACTTGGCGGAATAGCTTCGGGTATGCCTATCACACTGAGAGTGGCTTTCAAGCCTACTCCGTCAATAGCAAGACCGCAGGCAACTGTGGATTATTCAGCTATGAAAAACGAAACTCTTGAAATAAAGGGCAGACACGACCCATGCGTAGTTCCTAGAGCTGTGCCATGCGTTGAGGCGGCTGTTAACATAGCTTTGCTCAATCATATGCTCGAATACCCAAATTTTTAGATATTTTTCCAAAGGAGGATTGATAGCTTGGTACAAAATCCTGAGGCTCATATATCAGAGAACATGAAGAACATTTCCGATGTGTATGAGGTTCAAATACTTCTGGCTTATTTTCTTGGTCAGATAAATCAGCTTTGTACGCCTAACCAGCTTACTGAGATCGCCACAGGCGAGGGCGTTGTGAACTATTTTGTGTATACGGAAGCTGTCAGCAGAATGTTGGAAAACGGTACGCTGGAGCTTGCGGAGATAGAGGGCACAAATTATTATCGGCTCACCGAAAAGGGCATTGAGGGCGCTGAGAAATTTAAAAAGCTTGTGCCGAAAAGTTTCAGAGACAAGATATATGCGGCAGGTCTGAGATTGTTTGTTAAGCTTAAGAACGATCGTGACGTAAGCTTTGATATAAAGCCTGCAAAGCGTGGTTATAACGTGCATTGCCGCTGCTGTGACGATGATATGGTGCTTATGGATATAACTCTTTATGCACCCGATCAGGAGCAGGCGAACTATATAAAATCGAAAATTCAGATGAACCCTACGGATTTCTATTGCAGAGTGGTGGACTATATAATCGAGAACGAAGAATATGTGCCGTCCGCTGCGGAAGAGCAGGGATCGTTCTAAGAAAAGACGAGCCGTCTGGGCATATGCTCAGGCGGCTTTTGTGTAAAATAATTTTTTCGTGATTTTTGTGGCATTTTGGGAGAGAAAAAGTATTTATTATAAAGGGGTGATAAAATGGACGTCAGTTTGAAAAATACGCCTTCTGAGATAGACAGGCTTATAGATAAATATAAAAGTACAGTTTATGGCATCGCTGTGGCACGTCTAGGCTCAAGGACAGACGCAGATGATGTTTTTCAGGAAGTTTTTCTTGCGGCGTATCGCAAGGGCATAACTGTCAAGGACAATGATGAAGAAAAATTCTGGTTCATAAGAACTACCCTCAATCAGTGCAAAAAGATAACATTGTCAAGCTGGCGCAGGCGGACAGTTCCCCTTGAAGAAAGAAAGGAAGAGATAAGCTTTTTCAGAAGCCGTGAGGAAAATGATGTTTTCTGCGCTGTAACGGAGCTGCCTGAGAAATA
>CALEJX010000475.1 GCA_937898375.1 uncultured Ruminococcus sp. | reverse complement strand
ATCCATCATACCAGGCATTGATGCTCTAGCACCTGAACGTACAGAAACGAGGAGTGGGTTCTCCTTGTCGCCAAACTTCTTGCCTGTGATCTCTTCCATCTTTACAATGTACTCGTTGATCTCTGCCATGATCTCAGGATTGATCTCACGGTTGTCCTCATAATACTGAGTACAAGCTTCTGTTGTGATCGTAAAGCCCTGAGGAACAGGGAGACCGATATTTGTCATCTCAGCAAGGTTAGCACCCTTACCGCCGAGAAGCTCTCTCATGTTGGCATTACCCTCAGAGAAAAGATAACAATACTTCTTTGCCATTGGTTTTTTTACCTCCAAAAAAATTTTGAATTCCGAAGCGTGCGGACACAATTATCCCGTCGCCCACGGTTACATATATATTATAACAGATTTAAAGTCAAATTACCATAGGTTTTTCTCACTTTTATACATAAAATCTTATACAATATTTGCTCGCCATTTATGTGCAATATGACAGTTTTTGAGTATCAGCACATAAAAAAGCCCCACTGAAAAACAGCAGGGCTGAAACGTCTATTTTGTCGGCGGAAGCAGCTGCTACCTCTGCAGAAAATACCTACTTATGTCCGAGCACAGCAGACCAACTGTGATATATGCGGTCTCTCGACGCTTTTATTGTAACACATCTGCCTGCATTTGTCAACACAAAAATGCAAAATAAAAAGCCCTGCTGAAAACAACAGGGCTCTCGTCTATTTCGTCGGGGGGAGCAGCTGCTACCTCTGCAGAAAATACCTACTCATGTCCGAACACAGCAGACTAGCTGCAATATGTCATATGTCATACATTTTTATCGTGCTAAACCACGCTTATCTCTAAGCCACCTATATCATACCATATCCACAAGCATTTGTCAATAGCAAAATGCAAAATAAAAAAGCCCCACTGAAAAACAGCAGGGCTAAAATGTCTATTCTGTCGGCTGGAAGCAGCCGCATTACTGCGGAAAAATAAGCTACTTATGTCCGAACTCAGCAGACTCGCTGAAATATATCTGGTTTATTAAACAACTATATTATAGCATATCCGCAAGCATTTGTCAACACTATACCACCTGAAAAAGATAAAATTTAAGATAATCAGTTTCAGGCACATTGAGAAGTATCGGGTGGTCAGGTGCTTGCTGTCTTGCTTCGATAAGTTTGAGCTGAACGCCTGCGTCCTTTGCGGCGCTCATTACCATTTTCACAAACAGCCTGTTTTCCATAAAATGTGAGCATGAACAGGTGGCAAGATATCCGCCCCTTGGAAGAAGCCTCATTGCCCTGTAGTTTATCTCCTTGTATCCCCTCTCAGCGCTTCCAACTGTCTTTCTGCTCTTTGTGAAAGCAGGCGGGTCGAGGATCACCATGTCATAATCAGCCTTTTCCTCAAGAAGCCTCGGAAGCAAGTCAAAAACGTCTGCGCACAGAAAATCCATTCTGTCCGTCAAACCGTTTCTCTCTGCATTTTCCCTAGCCGTATCAACAGCGAACTGCGAAACGTCCACCGCCGTAACGTGCCTTGCGCCGCCCATAGCCGCATTAAGTGCGAACGAGCCTGTGTGAGTAAAGCAGTCAAGAACTTTCTTGCCCTTTGCTATCTTCGATACCGCAAGGCGGTTATATTTCTGGTCAAGGAAAAATCCCGTTTTCTGACCATTCTCAACATCGACTTCATAGCGTATGCCGTTTTCGGTTATCTCTGTGATATTTGACGGCGGTGTGGCAAGAAAATCAGCCTTATACCACCCCTTGTACTGCTCCAACCCCTCCAGTTTTCTGATAGCAACGTCGTTACGCTCCATTATGCCCGAAACCGCAACTCCGTCTTTTGCAAGCTCCTCCACAAGAAGTCTAAAGATCATATCTTTTATCATATCCATGCCAAAAGAAAGCACCTGCGAAACAAGTATATCCCCATACTTGTCGATAGTAAGCCCAGGCATTCCGTCAGCTTCGCCGAAAATAAGACGGCACGCTGAAAAATCGTCCCCCATAACAGTTTTTCTGTAATCTATTGCGTAGCGTATGCGCCTGCGGAAAAAGTTCTCAGAGAAATTCTCATTTGCGTTGTCAGATAAAATTCTTATCCTTATCTTGCTGTTAAGGCTGAGAAAGCCCGTACCAAGATAAGAGCCTTTTTCAGAGAAAACGTCACAAAGCTCGCCGTTTTTCAAGCCCTCAGGCTCATTTCTCAGCTCGTCGCAATATACCCAAGGGTGACCGTTTTTCAGGGACATTTCCCCTTTTTTCGATATGGTAAACGCAGGATAGATTCTTTTGCTTTTCATTATTATACCTCACAATATTTATACATTATCTACACGATATAAAACAAACCGTAGGGGACGGCGTCCTCGACGTCCCACCACTCTATGTTCCGTGTAAAAAAATCAGCAATATCGCCTTAAGGTATAATTATAGCACAATTCTCTCTATTCTGCAATACATATGTATCGCCGCACCCGAAATTTTCAGGTACGGCGTTATATGGGGGATTTTAACATCAGCGCTCTGCAACACAAAACGCCAACTTTAGAAGAAAGCTATTTATCAGCAGGGTCGATAAACTCGATAGGGTCTATCCACTGTCCGTTCTTTTTCAAACCAAAGTGCAGATGTGAAAGCTCTGCCGCTTCCGCCTGCGCAGTGTCGCCCACAGCACCTATGACCTCCCCTGCATTCACCTCGTCGCCCTCCTTGACGGACATTTCTTTTGACAGATTGTAGTAATGCCCTACAATGCCGTTTCCATGGTCGATAGTGATACAGTTGCCCCACAAAGCGTCTTCCCATATCTTTGTGACAGTACCCTTGTTCATCGCCTTAACAGGCTCTGCAAGGTCAGCCTTGATGTCAACGCCGTCATGGGTTTTCCAGTAGCCGAGAGTCTCCGACTTCACAAGCTCGCCGTTTGAAAACGGCTCTAATATCTCGCCGTTCACAGGCATAACGTTAGGCTGCGTCTGGATATCGACTTCCGCCTTTGAGCTTTCGTCCTTTTTAACATCATCTTTCTTGTTGTCAGCCTGCTTCGGCGCAGTGCTGTCAACGCTTGAGATAGTCAAATTGTCGGTGATATCCTCCATAGCCTTGTTATATGCAGCTATACCTGCACCGCCAAGAGCCAGCAGACACGCCGCAAGTGTGATGTACACACCCTTCGCTCCCAGAGCCTTGCCTGCGTGTGAATTTCTGATACTGAATTTTTTCATACACACAAAACCTTTCTCCGATATGATTTCCGTAGCCACTGTTGCGCCCACGGCAGTCTTATGCTATCGGCGGCATAAGTCCTCTGGCATTATTTTTGACATATACGGGAAAAATATTCATCGCAAAATAAAAATACCGCACCCAAGCTTTCACCCAAGTGCAGTATTTTCTGTTTTTAATTACCCTTATGTAGGGGAGCGGCGAAATTTCTGCTTTGCAGAAATGCGACGCCCCAATATCTCTGTATAGTTTCAATTATCCCTATCCGTTTTGTATCTCTTTCATTTTATCATACTTACCTATCCTGCGGTTTCTTTCTTGCAAGCTTAAACACTACCCCAGCGATACTGAATACTGCCGCAACACCCATAAGTGCAAGGCAAACCAAGACATTGTAATTTCCGCTCACATCTTTGATAGTAAACATTTCACTAAGCTTGACCCCATTCCAAGCGTTGCTCAAAACTGTCATTACCGCCACCCATACAGCCGAAGCCGCAAGGCAAAGTGCCGTCTTGAAAAATCCGTTCGCTCTCAAATACCTTATAATAAGGAACACCGCCCAGCACCATGCAAGTCCTGCAGCCATTGCTATCATGCCGTCTTTAAAGTCACCTGCATTGCCATATTTCAGTGTTCCATAAATAAGGCAAGCAAACGCCAGCAAAGAATCCGCCGCCATGCAGATAAGCCCCTTGCAGTTGCCTGCATATTTTTCAAACACGCCGCTCCTCAGCACAAAAGGAAGGAAAACGATAGCCTCCCCAAGAAGCGTTCCAAGCGCCGCCATAACGAACCAATCCCCATGTGAATAAACGCACCCTGTGGCGTAAAGAAGCATAAGCGAAACCGTGGAAGCCCCCAACGTCCACAACGCCCTGTTCTCTTTCATAAACACAGGCACATTTATAATAGAAAACGTCAGCATAAGCGACGTGAAAAGCACCATAAACCAGCCAATGCCCCCGTGAGTCACATTATAAATAAAGCTCGGTATTACCGCCGCCAGATAGCACGCCCCTGTTATGATAGTATACCCACGAACGAAGCGCTTATAGCTTTTCACCATAAGGTCGGCTTCCCTCTGCTGACGATCCTCGCTTGCAATGCAAAGTTCATGCTCAGAAATATGTAAAACCTCGCATATGCCCGATATCATTGTTATGTCAGGATAAGATATCCCACGCTCCCACTTTGACACCGCCGACTCTGTAACATAAAGCGCCTTTGCAAGTTCTTTCTGCGATAAGCCAAGCTCTTTTCTTTTTGTCTGAATAAATTTTCCCAGTGTAGATTTATCTTCCATTTTCATCGTCACCTTTCAGCAAAATTCAGAGTGCGCTCTCTATGGTCAACATTATAGCCCAAGGCTTTGAAAATGTCAATAAAATCGGACTGGACTGTCAGTCAAGCCGCCTATTTACGCACTTTTCTGCACCTTTTTTCATCTCG
>CALEJX010000474.1 GCA_937898375.1 uncultured Ruminococcus sp. | reverse complement strand
GATGTTTTTGTCACAGCCTGCTTTTATCGCCTGCATATATGGTATGGAATCGGAAATCCCGCCGTCCATATACATCTCGCCGTTTATCTCTATCTCAGGGAAAAGCAGTGGGAGTGCGCAGGTGGCTCTCAGTAAATTCCAGTGAGTGTCGTCTCTTGGCACGTCCATATATTCAGCCTTGCCTGTTTTCACGTTTGTCACAACGGCGCAAAATCTGCCCTTGAAGTTTCTGTAGGCTTCATAATCAAAAGGCAGTTCAACATTAGGCACAACGTTGTAGGCATAGTCAAGATTGTAGTAACTGCGGTTTTTCGGGTCCATAAGATGTCTTGCGCCCATGTATTTCTTTGTTCCCATAAACTCAGTGGCAAGGCGGAGATTTCTGCCTATCTGTCCTGAGCAATAGGAAACGCCGAAAGCCGCTCCTGCCGAAACGCCTATAACATAATCGGCTATTATTTTATCCTCCAGCAGAGCGTCCATTATTCCGCAGGAATAGACCGTCCTGCTCGCTCCGCCCTCTAATGTAAGTCCAAGCATAAAATTACCTCTGTTTCTGAAAAGAGGACGGCTTGACCGTCCCCGATTTTTATTTTATATCTGTATCATTTAGAATTATGCAGAAAACGGGCGAACACTGTTCGCCCCTACAGTTTTTATCTTGCGGCTTCAGATGTGATATCAGCTACGCTGTTGTCTAAAGCTGAATCGTCAAGTGTTGTTTCGGTATACTCCATATTTTCTTCATCAAGAGCTTTTTTCAGCTCGTCCATGGCGTTTTTGGTCGCATTATCATCAACTATGCAAACAATAACATTCTCTTTCATAAGCTTAAGAGTTGACCTTATGGCAGAAATGTCTGTGATGTTGTTGTCGATTATATATGTGCTTCCCGAAACTCTGATGTCATAAAATTCCTTTGGCGCTGCTGTGGTGGTGGTAGTAACGGAAGTATCGTTGGAAGAAGCACTTGCGTCCTTGCCGTCCCCTGAGCCTTCGCCCTTTCCGCCGCCTAGTCCAAGTCCGAGATACTGCATTATAAGAATAAGCGCCGCAATGATTATAACTGTCAGCAGGATTCCAAGAAGCCTTTTTTTCTTTTTCTTTTTCTGCTTCTGTCTTTGCTTTTCAAGGTCACTGCGGTAGAGCTTTTCAACATCGTTCTGAATACTCATTTTTATTGTCCTTTCTATTTGGAAGTGTTTATGTATGTGAAGTAA
>CALEJX010000473.1 GCA_937898375.1 uncultured Ruminococcus sp. | reverse complement strand
CATTGAACATCAGAAGTCGTTGCTCAGAAGCTATGCCGAATCTAACGGTTTTACCAATCTTTCTTACTACGCAGATGACGGATATACAGGCACAAATTTCAATCGCCCCGATTTTCAGCGTATGCTCGGTGACATTCATAAAGGACTTGTTTCCACTGTGATCGTCAAAGATATGAGCCGTCTGGGCAGAAATTATCTCATGGTCGGTCAGTATGTAGAAATCGAATTTCCAAAGCATAACGTTCGTTTCATTGCAATCAGTGATAACGTGGATTCTGCCAAAGGAATGAACGACCTGCTTCCGATCCATAACCTGATGAACGAATGGTACAGCCGTGATATTTCCAAAAAGGTTCGTGCCATGATACGTCAGAAAGGCAACAGCGGTCAGTCTATTGCATCAAAGCTTCCTTATGGGTATTACAATACACCGGAGGATAAGCAGACATGGCTGATCGATGAATCTGCAGCTAATGTGGTTCGCAGGATCTTTGACCTGTATCTGAATCAATCCTTTGGTATGTATCAGATTGCTCGTATTCTCAAAGCTGAGGGTATACCAAAACCGACATATCACAGACGAATGGCAAAAGGTATCAAGGTGGAAGCTGACGATCTGTGTGTATGGAGTGCATCTGTGGTAAGGGATATTCTGCAGCATCGTGAATATATCGGTGATACGGTTAATTTCCGCACAGAGATCACGTCATACAAGAATAAGAAAGTCATTCACAACAGCGATGACAAGTTGAAGATATTCCCGAATACGCACCCTGCGATCATTGACAAGGAAACATTTCAGAAAGTGCAGGACAAGATCTCAAAGGAGATCAGACACACAAGAAATGTACACAGTTATCTCTTTGCAGATTACCTTTATTGCATGGATTGTCATAGCAGAATGCACGGCAGGCAATGCTATTTGAAAGGCGGGAGAACACTCTCAGCTTATGAGTGTTCCACTTACCGCAAAAGTAAAGGTTGCTGCTTCCATGGAGTACCTGAAATGTATTTGCAAGCTGAGGTGTTAGCGAAAATACAGAATGTTCTTGCCTTTGCCAAAAGCAATTCTGCCGAGTTCAGACAGAACATCAGCAAAGCGTTGGAGGAACAGTCTGACGGCAGCAAAGCAGTAATACAAGAAGAACTGAACAAGGCTCAGGCTCGCACGGCGGAGATCGACAAGTATATTCAGGGTTTATTTGAAGCAAAGGTCAGAGGCGAAATTGACGGCTCGTTATTTGCGAGTCTGAAGAAAACGTATGATGAGGAAAAAGAACAGCTCAACAAGCTGATAATTGACCTCATTACAAAGCTGAGCCGTGAAAATGAAGCAGATGAAAAAATTCAGCTTCTTTATGCAGCAATCAGAAAGTATGATGCCGTATGGGAACTCACTCCCGAAGTTCTGACAGACTTTATTGAAAAGATTGAAGTTGGTCAGGTCAGTGCAGAAAACAAAAAAATCTCGTTTGAACTACGAGATAATCAGATTTCTGTATTCTTTTGGGGTGTCGGCATCATCGATTTTATGTGAAAAACGGTTCCCTAAGTTGGGTACGACTGCGTATGAAGTTCATCGAACACGACCCCATGGATGTTGAAACCATGTTTGCTATAGGCTTCTGCCGAAAGCACCTGATAGAAGCTG
>CALEJX010000472.1 GCA_937898375.1 uncultured Ruminococcus sp. | reverse complement strand
GGTCAATGCAGAGTGCTTCTATTTTTATATCATATTTTCAAGGAAAGCCACTGTTTTTGGATCATATGTAAGATCCTGCGCTTCCATATCCTCGTCAAGCTGCCAAAGCTTTGTTACTGCGAAAACTGACGATACAAAAAACGGCTGGCTGTTCAAATAGCCGAGGGTTATCTTTGCCGGAGTGTCCCCCGTTTGCTCGCTGAGCTGCTTTACCTTTGCAAGTCTTGCAAGGTTTGCAGGTCCTGCGTACTGTCCCTCAGGGAGATTATTTGCAGCGTCGCCCTTTGCAAGCTTCGCAAAAAAGCCCTTTGCCTGCGGTGAGAACGCCATAACAGGAAAATCATGCTTCTTGTACCAGCGGAACTCCTTTGTATCCATACAAACAAGAGTATCGTCGCCGAAAGTTTCAACGCTCGAATGTGCAAGGCTGTAATTAATCTGGCTGATACGGATAGGCTCCATGCCGTTTTCTTCGGCAAATTTGTTTGCTTCCTCTATCCTCTGAGTTGTCCAATTTGAAACGCCTATAAAGTGTATCTTGCCGCTCTCATAGAAATCATTGAGTATCGGCATTATCTCTTCTACAGGTATCTTCGGGTCATCACGGTGGAGAAAATAAATATCCACATGGTCAACGCCCAGCACTCTCAGGCTTTCTTCAAGGTCTTTCGTAAGTTCTTCCCTGCTGAGACGGCTTTCGTCCATATGACCCATTTCAGGGTGACCGCCCTTTGTGGCGATACAGATCTTATCACGATTGTTTCTAGCTTTAAGCCACCTGCCTATTACTCCCTCGCTGGAATTGTGACCATTTTCCAGCCAATCGCAGTAGACCCTTGCGGTATCGATACACCAGCCGCCAAGCTCTACATATTTGTCGAGAAACTCAAAATACACATCGTCACAATCGTTTCTCTCAAAACCTGCCGCACCAAAAGTCAGGGCAGGAACTTTCACTTCATATCTGTCATTTTTCAGCGCATAGCTTATCATATTCTCTTCCCCCTTGGCATACATTTTTCTATACTATTTATCATCACTATGTTAATTAACAATTAATTATACCATATAAAAAGGACTTTTTCCACAGAATTTTGTAAAATTTTTTTTTTCATCAAAACCCCTTGACAAGTCGGCGAACTTGATATATAATTGTAAAGGTTTATGACTTTACAGAAATTC
This sequence comes from uncultured Ruminococcus sp., assembly GCA_937898375.1. GTDB lineage: Bacteria > Bacillota > Clostridia > Oscillospirales > Ruminococcaceae > Hominimerdicola. The sequence goes on along the minus strand of CALEJX010000472.1, from coordinate 11,063 downwards.
ATCAGGAGGTAAGCGGTATGAGTAAAAATTTGCAAAACAGCGTTTTGCTCGACTTGTATGGCTGCCTGCTCACTGATAAACAAAACGAGATCATGGATCTCTATTACAATGACGATCTGTCATTGGGTGAGATCGCCGCTCAGCTTGATATCTCAAGGCAGGGCGTTCATGACGCTGTAAAAAAGTGTGAAACTGCAATGGCTGATTACGAGGAGAAGCTCGGTCTGCTGAAACAGCAGGAAGCTTATCTTGCAGAACTTAAAGAGTTCAAGGCTCAGGCTATGGACGTTTTTAACGAGTGCAGGAAAAAGAATTATGCGAGAGATATCGCCGAAAAGGTGATAGTGCTTCTTGAAAATCTCGATTCTAAGCTTGATGAATTTGACACTACAGAATATATGGAAGAAGAACAGATATAAAGACTAGAAAAATTATACGGAGGGCAGTTTATGGCGTTTGAAGGACTTTCAGAAAAACTTAATGGCGTGTTCAAGCGTCTTAAATCAAGAGGTAAGCTCACGGAGGCTGACGTTAAGGAGGCTATGCGTGAGGTAAAAATGGCTCTGCTTGAAGCTGACGTAAGCTACAAGGTAGTAAAGGATTTTATTGCCAAGGTAACTGAGAGAAGCGTCGGTGAGGAAGTGCTCAAGAGCCTTACTCCTGCTCAGCAGGTTATAAAGATAGTTAATGACGAGCTTATAAAGCTCATGGGCGAGGCTAACTCAAAGATAAACTTTCCTAACAAGCCGCCTTGCATCATCATGATGTGCGGTCTGCAGGGTTCAGGTAAAACAACGCACGCTGCAAAGCTTGCGAAGATGTTCAAGAAAGAGGGCAAGCGTCCTCTGCTTATAGCAGCCGACGTTTACAGACCTGCGGCTATCGAACAGCTGAAAGTTGTGGGAGAGAGAGCCGAAGTCGCAGTATTTGAAATGGGTCAGATAGACCCGAGAAAGATAGTAAAAGAGGGTATCAAGCACGCCAAGGATTACGGCAATGACCTTGTTATCATAGATACGGCAGGACGTCTTCACATTGATGAAGAGCTTATGAACGAGCTTAAAGATATCAAGAAGATAGCAGAGCCAAATGAGATAATGCTCGTTGTTGACGCTATGATCGGTCAGGACGCTGTAAAGGTGGCTTCAAGCTTTGACGAGGCTCTTGGTATCGACAGCGTTATCCTTACAAAGCTCGACTCTGATACAAGAGGCGGTGCGGCGCTTTCAGTGCTTGCTGTAACAGGTAAGCCTATCAAGTTCGTTGGTACGGGCGAAAAGCTTGACGAGTTCGAGGCTTTCCACCCTGAGAGGATGGCTTCAAGAATACTTGGCATGGGCGATATGCTCACTCTTATCGAAAAGGCTACTCAGACAGTTGACGAAAAGGACGCCAAGAAGCTTGCAGAAAAAATGCAGGAAAAGGGCTTTGACCTCAACGACTTGCTGGAGCAGATGAAGCAGATACAGAAAATGGGCTCTATGAAGTCTATTATCAGAATGCTTCCTGGCGCTAACAAGGTAACAGACGAGCAGGTTGAGCAGGGCGAAGTTCAGCTTAAAAAGACTGAGGCCATGATAAATTCAATGACAAGGGCTGAAAGAGAAAAGCCTGCGATCATTGACCCTAAGAGAAAAAGACGTATCGCTGCAGGAAGCGGCACACAGGTGTCTGACGTGAACCAGCTCCTTAAGCAGTTTGAGCAAATGCAGAAAATGATGAAGCAGTTCGGTATCGGCGGAAATCTTCACGGAAAGAAATCCAGAAGAAACAGAGCGGCGCTTCTCAAAGGTCTTGGCGGCGGAATGCCACAATAGTTGGTAAGCTATCAGCAATCAAGTGATTGATTTGATATATGAAGTTTTTTATGGAGGTGAAAATACAATGGCAGTAAAGATCAGACTCAGAAGAATGGGCGCTAAGAAGGCTCCTTTCTACAGAATCGTAGTTGCTGATTCAAGATATCCAAGAGACGGACGTTTCATCGAGGAGCTGGGCTATTATGACCCAACTAAGGAACCTTCTGTACTCAAGGTTGACGACGAAAAGGCAAAGTCCTGGATCGCTAACGGCGCACAGCCAACTGATACAGTTAAGGCTCTTCTCAAGAAGAACGGCACTATCTAATCAGTGAGCTGACAGGATAATTCCAGACGGCGAGCTTCCTATCCCACCACTTCGCTTGCCGTTTTCGGCGGGGAAAACGCTTCCCTGCCGCATTTTCGTGGGAGAATGGAGATATTTTTATGAAAGAATTACTCGAAACTATAGTTTCTGAGCTTGTTGAAAACAAGGACGCTGTTGAAGTCGTTGTTGACGAGCCTAATGCAGAGGGTATCGTGGTTTATCATCTTCACGTTGCTCCGGACGATATGGGCAGAGTTATCGGCAAGCAGGGCAGGATCGCAAAGGCTATAAGAGTTGTTATGCGTGCTGGCGCTTCCCGTGTGGATCAGAAAATAATGGTAGAGATAGACTGATAATTCAGTGAATAAATCATCACCCCGTGCAGATAATAGTACGGGGTGATTTTTTTGCGTGTAAATAAAAAATGCTTCAATGCGCTCACGGGTATAGCCGTGGGGATATGCAACGGATTTTTCGGCTCGGGCGGCGGAATGATAGCAGTGCCTATGCTTGAAAAAGGCGGCAGTGAGCCGAAAAAAGCTCATGCCACGTCCATTGCCATAACGCTTCCATTGTCTGTTATAAGCGGACTTGTGTATTTCAAAGGCGGAAGTCTTGACATTTCGCAGGCTGTGAAATTCATACCACTTGGGATAGCGGGTGCGGCGGTGGGCGCAATGCTCATGAAAAAGCTTTCAAACAGCCTGCTAAAACGTATTTTCGGCGCACTTATGATAATCGCAGGGGTGCGTATCTTTATGAAATAGGGTGATATTACGGCTTGGTATACAATTTGTGCAGTGGCTTTTCTAACTGGCGTTTTCGCTTCCATGGGTCTTGGTGGCGGAATGGTGCTTATTGTTTATCTTACGGTGTTTGCAGGCTTTTCTCAGATAGCGGCACAGGGGATAAACCTTGTGTTTTTTATCCCTATAGCTATAATAAGCCTTGTGCTTCACACGAAAAACAAGCTTGTGGAATGGAAAAAAGCCGTTCCCGCAGTTTTGTGGGGAACGGCAGCTGTTATCGTATCAGCATGGCTTGCAAACAGGATAGAGCAAAGCCTGCTTTCAAAAGCTTTCGGTATTTTCCTTATTCTTATGGGTCTGAAAGAATTATTTTTCAAGAGTGAAAAGCACAAGCTCAAAGGGGTCTGAGAAACGCTGAGTCCAACCGCTGTTGCCTACTCCTCTTGATACAACAAGGGTAGTGTCATTCACGTCATAAGTGCCGTCGGTGTATTTCGGGAACAAGCCCTGACCCGGTGCATAAAGACCGTTCACAAGGGGAAGTCTTATAAGTCCGCCATGTGCGTGACCTGTGAAGTCGATATCGATATGCGTTCCATACTGCACTGCGGTCTTGCTGAAATAGTTGCAATCCTCAGGGTAGTGGTTGAGCAGTATAACAAAATCCTCTGTGACCTGTGAAAAAGCCTCTCGGTCATTTTCCATATTGTCAAAGCCCAGCAGGCTGACAGTATCGCCATTGCGTGTGAGTGTGGTATGCTCGTTGTAGAGAACGTTTATGCCATAGTTTTCACAGCCTGAGACGAACTGTTCCCTTTCCTCCTGAGAAAGATTATATTCGTGATTGCCCATAACAAGATACACAGGACATATGTCAGGGAGCTTTTTCATAAACTCAAGAGAGCGGTCAACATCGGGAAAAATCTGGTCAACGCTGTCCCCTGTGACAAAGATATAATCAGGCTCACAATCTTTGACCTTTTTCGTCAGCCTATCTATGTAGCCTGAGCCCCACTCGTTGTGGAAGTCAGATATCTGAACTATCTTACAGCCCTCAAAACCCTCGGGCAAGTTGTCAAAATGCGCAGACAGCTTTTTGACCTCGATATAGGTATTCGACCAAACGAAGTCGGCTAATATCATGACCGCAAGCACTATTATGACTATGAGTATATTTCTTTTCTGCTTTTTAGTCAGCCTGATTTGCTTTTTTTCTTCTGTATTCAAGATAGCCCTCCAAAATAATAGTTGCGGCAACTGTATCTACCACAGCCTTTCTTGCCTTTCCTCTAACGTTCGTTTCGTTGAGGATATTGTGTGCGGTGACGGTGGTGGAACGCTCGTCCCACATTTTTACGGGCAGGTCTGTGCGCTCTTTGAGAAGCTCGGCGAATGCTCTGCACTTCTCTGCTCTTGGTCCTTCCGTACCATTCATGTTTATAGGCAGACCTACGATTATCTCACCTGCGCCGTATTCAGCCGCTGTCTGAGCCGCCTTATCTGCAAGCCTTTCGGCGTTTCTCTCAGGGACAGTGCCGATAGGGGAAGCAAGGAACTCCGAGCGGTCGCTTATTGCAAAACCTGTTCTTGCGTCGCCGTAATCTATTGCCATTATTTTCATTTTATACACCTCTGTATCATGACTTTTCATACCATTATATCATAACGCTGTCTGTAAAACAAGCCCCATAGGAGGATTTTTGAAAATAGCTTAACAAAATGTTTATTGAAATAGATAAAAGTATATGTTATAATCATAAAGTTAAAAGTGGGAAATTTTATAAATTAATGAGGAGATATATTTTATGAAAAGCATGAAAAAGGTCATTTCATCGGTGTTTCTTTGCGCTCTTATGGCAGTAATGGGAATATTTTCGCTCACAGCGTCGGCTGATGTTTCTGACGTGAAAATAGACTGCAAGGACGCAAAGACGGCAAGCACATGGGGCAAGAGCCTTTCCATTGCAAAGGACAAGTTCGATGTTGCAAGAATAACAGACAAGACGCAGATAGTTGTCACATTTGAATACAAGGACAAGAAACAGGCTGAGAACGTTACAAGCTCGCCTATTGGACTTGCGCTTCAGTGTTACAACAATCCCGACAACGCTTTGGCTGATGACAAGGGTGCTGTATGGGCAGAGGTAACACCTACTACATATGACGAGAACAGCGCTATCTTCTATTATCAGGATCTTGTAAAAGCATACACCTCAAAGGATTTCAGCACAGTGGATTATCTCCACGTTATCGCTCCGTCAAATGTTGCGATAAAGTGCAAGTCGCTGACTATCACGGACTGCAATGACAAAGCTCCTGAGACAACAACTACCACAGAAGCTCCAAAGGACGAGTCTGTATCAGAGACAACTGCCGAGACCACCGCTGCTACCACTACAGTTGCTACAACAGTTTCAGCAGCAGAAAAGTCAGACAGCTCGTCAAGCCCTATTTTCCTTATCGTTGGCATAATCGCAGGCGTTGCTATCGCAGTTATAGTTATCGTTGTGATAATGAATAAGAAGTCAAGCGAAGCCTTTGACGTAAGCACAGGTAAGTTCGTTGACAAGAAAAACCTTTTTGATGAAAACAAGGACGAAGACAAAAAGTAAATTGATCTTATCCGCATTGGGCAGAGCTCAGTGCGGATATTTTTCTGCGCTTTCAGAAAAAGTAAAATAGTTCCTTAAATACTGCGATTATTTGTGCATTATGGTTATTGATTTTTATTTTTAATTATGTTATAATGCTTTATTATCAGAGGGTATGCACAAATACGAGGGATAAAATTTGTGCAAAATTATATTTTATAAGAATTTGAAAGGAAAAAGAAAATGAAGAGATTTTTATCTGCAGCTATGTCTGCGATCATCGCCTGCGCTTCAATATTTTCATGCACACTGACAGCTTTTGCCGAAGATGTGGAGACCGAGGACGTCACAATAGATTGCTCCTCCGCAGAAGCCGCAAGCAATTGGGGACAGTCTATCACTATCGAGCAGGGCGACTTTAACGCCACAAGGCTCACAAAGGATTCAAAGTTCATTGTTACATTCAAGAGCGAGGACATAAACGAAAAATCAGGAAACAAGTATGACGCTGAGCTTATTTTCCAGAGCTGGGACAACACAACTACATCAGCCGCACAGGACGGTGCAGTATGGGCAAAGATAGCGCCTGTTGAATTTGATGACAAGTCTGCTACATACGATTTTGAATCTATCGCAACTGCATACGGCACAGACGATTTCAGTCAGGTATACAAGATAATGATAGGCGCAACAGACAGAGCGAAGATAACAGTAACAGGCATAAAGGTAACAAACTGCAAGACAAAGACTTATGCAGAAAAGGAAGATTCCGCAAAGGGCACAAACCCTGTTATCATAGTTATTGCGGTCATCGCAGGCATTGCTATCGCAGTTGTGGTAATCGTGATAATCATGAACAAGAAGTCAAGCGAAGCTTTTGACGTAAGCACAGGAAAGTTTGTCGATAAGAAAGATCTTTTTGACGAGCCTAAGAACGGCGAGGACGAGAAGAAGTAATAAATTGATACTTTCAGCAGGAGAACGAGCAGTTCGTTCTCCTGCTTTTTTTCGTCAAAATATGCCGCAAAACCGCTTGACAACACAGTTTGATGTGGTATAATAAAAACAGGAACGAAGCAATTGGTCGGATATGTAAGGAGGCAAAACCATGAGTACAAAAGAACTTGCATACAGCATGATCGACAATCTTACAGAAGAACAGCTCAACGCTCTTATCGTTATCTTGCAGGGACTTCAGAAAGAAGAGCCTAATGAAGAAACAAAGAAAGTACTTGACGAAGCAAAAGAGGGCAAAAATCTTGTTGGTCCGTTTGACTCGGTAGACGAGCTTTGGGAGAGTTTGAATGCTTAAGATAACTTATCACAACAAATTCAAAAAAGACTTCAAAAGAGCAAAAAGCCGTGGTCTAAATATGTCACACCTTAACGAAGTCATCACAATGCTAGCTGAGGGACAGCCGCTTCCTGCAAAGTACAGAGAGCATTCGCTGACAGGCAATTACAAGGGCTTCCTCGAATGTCACGTTGAGCCTGATTGACTTCTGATATACGAAGGGCGCAATGAGGAACTTATACTGCTTCTGTACAGAACAGGAACTCACAGCGACCTGTTCTGATAGGTCATAGGATATTTTTAAACATCACAGCAGGAGGACGAGCAGTTCGTTCTCCTGCTTTTTTTATGCAGAAATATTGACTTATAGGCGGAGTTATGGTATTATATTAAGAGGTATATTTAATAATTGGAGGCTATATAAAATGTCAATATTTAAACTTGATCCAGCATTTAAGGACTACATTTGGGGCGGCACTAGACTCAGAGATGAATACGGCAAAAAGTGTGACTATGACAAGGTGGCAGAGAGCTGGGAACTTTCTTGTCACAAGGACGGTCCAAGCGTTGTTGCTGACGGCGAATACAAAGGTCTGACCCTCAACGAGTATATCGAAAAGGCAGGCAAGGGCGTTCTCGGCAAAAACTGCGAGAGATTTGAGAACTTCCCTATCCTTATCAAACTCATTGACGCTAAGGATAATCTTTCCGTACAGGTACACCCTGACAACGAGTATGCAATGAGAGTTGAGGGCGAATACGGCAAAACAGAAATGTGGTATGTTGTTGACTGCGACGAGGGTGCTACTCTCCTTTACGGCTTCAAGCACGAGATATCAAAGGAAGAGTTTGCAAGAAGAATTGCTGACAACACACTTCTTGAAGTAACAAACGCTGTACCTGTTAAGAAGGGCGATGTTTTCTTCATCAAGTCAGGCACTCTCCACGCTATCGGCAAGGGTATCCTTATTGCTGAGATACAGCAGAACTCAAACACTACATACAGAATTTATGACTACGGCAGAGTTGGCAAAGACGGCAAGCCTAGAGAGCTTCACGTTGACAAGGCACTTGACGTAACAAAGCTTGCTCCTGCTGAGCAGTATCCTGAGACACCTGTTGAGAAAAAAGACGGCTATGACATCAAGCTTCTTTCTAAGTGCGAATACTTCACAACATACAGAGTGAACGTTGAAACAAAGGCTGAGCTTGAGGCTGACGAAAACAGCTTCAACAGCATTCTCGTTCTCGAGGGTGAGCCTGTTATCAGCGGCGGCGAAACTGTAACTGCAAAGAAAGGCGACAGCATATTCATTTCAGCAGGCACAGGCAAGTATACCGTTGAGGGCAAATGCACATTCGTGCTTACAAAGATAGACTAAGGTGAGATAAATGCTTAAACTTGACCTAAAAAAGAGATAGGCGAGCTTTGCGCACTTGTGCTTGCGCTTATCATCGGATTTGCGGCAAGCTCGTTTTGGATAGGTCTTATCAGCTTTGTGGTGCTGGAGCTTGTGTATCTTTTGGTATATGACGCTATAGCAAAACAGGCTGAAGCTAAAAAGCCAAAAGAGGAAAAGGAAGAAGTAAACTTCCACGAATATGATGATAATACTGAGAACAATGACGCTCAGTAAAATAAAAGGGAGAAATTATTATGAAGTATTACATTGGTATCGATCTGGGCGGCACTAACATCAAGGCTGGTGTTGTGAACGAGGAGTTTGAGATAGTTGCAAAGGCTACTTGCAAGACCAATCTGCCAAGACCTGCGGAGGAGATCTGCGAGGATATGGCTAAGGTCGCTTTGGAAGCTGTAAAAAATGCAGGGCTTGAGATCGAGCAGATAGAGTCTGTGGGCATCGGCACACCTGGTACTGCAAACTCCGCCACAGGCGTTATCGAGTATTCAAACAACCTTGGTTTTCTTAACTTCCACGTTGTTGACCTTATGAAGAAGTTTATCGACAAGCCTTGCTATGTTGAGAACGACGCTAACGCTGCGGCATACGGCGAGTATGTTGCCGGTGCGGCAAAGGGTGCGAACGACGCTGTTTGTATCACTCTCGGCACAGGCGTAGGCGCAGGCGTTATCGTTGACGGCAAGATATACTCAGGCTTCAACTTTGCAGGCGCTGAGATAGGTCACACTGTTATCGACCCTAATGGTCCACAATGCACCTGCGGCAGACACGGCTGCTTTGAGGTATTCTCCTCTGCAACAGGTCTTGTTAGAATGACAAAAGAGGCTATGTTCGAGGACAAAGACTCTATCATGTGGAAAATGAACGAAGAAGACGGCAAGGTTTCTGCAAGGACTGCGTTCAATGCCATGAGAGCAGGCGACAAAGCAGGCAAGGAAGTAGTTGACAAATACATAAAGTATCTTGCTTGCGGAATCACAAACACAATAAACATTTTCCAGCCTGATATTCTCTGTATCGGCGGCGGCGTATGCAACGAGGGCGACCCTCTGCTTCTGCCACTGAAAGAGCTTGTGGCTAAGGAAGTTTACACAAAGAACTCAGAAAAGAACACTGAGATAGTTATTGCAAAGCTTGGAAATGACGCAGGCATTATAGGTGCGGCATTCCTTGGACTTTCACATAAGAAATAGAAAAAACAAAAGAATAGATAAATACAAATATGGAGGACAAACGAAATGAAGTTCAATATAATAGGCTTTATACCTACTTTACTTTTGCTGATACCTGCGATAATAGCCTGCTTCAAGACCCCTGCCGACAAACCTGAGCTTGAGGACGAGAACATTATCGTTTTCATTGCAAAGTGCGTGGGCAGATTTGGCTGTATAGGCTATATGTGCCTTGCTATCGGCAGTTACAAGGTGGGCTTTTCAAGCAAACTGCTTTTCATAATATGGGCAGTTGTTGCGCTGCTCGTTATCGCACTTTACTGGTTACTTTGGATAAGGCAGTATAAAAAAGGCAATCACTTTGAAGACATTTACGGCACTGGCATACCGCTTTTCGTTATCCCTGCGGCATTTGTGCTTGTGACTGGTATCTTCTCAATGAATTTTATGCTTATCATATTCTCAGCGCTTGATATCGTTTGCGAATACTGCTCTGCATACGGCGTAAGAAAGCGCCTGCACCCTGCGGAAGTCAGTGACGAAGCCGCTGAAAAAACTGAAACAGAAGAAAATGAGGACGGAGAATAACGCCGCTCTCACTGAAATATTTTTAAAAGAGGTAATAAAAAATGGCGTGTAATTATTTTTGTGACGGAGTTGACAAAGCTCCTCAGAGATCACTTTTCAATGCTCTTGGCATGACAAAGGAAGAAATGGAAAGACCTCTCGTTGGTATCGTATCTTCATACAACGAGATAGTTCCCGGTCACATGAACATTGACAAGATAGTTGAAGCTGTTAAAATGGGCGTTGCAATGGCAGGCGGAACACCTGTTGTATTCCCTGCTATCGCTGTTTGTGACGGTATCGCTATGGGTCACATGGGAATGAAATATTCTCTCGTTACCCGTGACCTTATCGCTGACTCAACAGAGTGCATGGCTTTGGCACATCACTTTGACGCTCTTGTTATGATACCAAACTGCGACAAGAACGTTCCTGGTCTGCTTATGGCAGCCGCTAGAGTAAACGTTCCTACTATTTTCGTATCAGGCGGTCCAATGCTGGCTGGTCACGTTAAGGGCAAAAAGACTTCCCTTTCAAGTATGTTCGAGGCTGTTGGTACTTACAATGCAGGCAAGTTCACTCTTGACGACGTTGAGGAGTTTGAGAACAAAGCCTGTCCGACTTGCGGAAGCTGTTCAGGTATGTACACTGCAAACTCCATGAACTGCCTTACAGAAGTTCTGGGAATGGGTCTTAGAGGAAACGGCACTATCCCTGCTGTATATTCTGAAAGACTTAAGCTTGCAAAGCACGCTGGTATGCAGGTAATGGAGCTTTACAAAAAGAACATCAGACCTAGAGATATTATGACAAAGGACGCTTTCATCAACGCTATCACAGCTGATATGGCGCTTGGCTGCTCAACAAACTCAATGCTTCACCTCCCTGCTATCGCTCACGAGTGCGGCATAGAGCTTGACCTTGACTTTGTAAACGAGATATCAAAGAGAACACCAAACCTTTGTCACCTTGCTCCTGCGGGTCACACATACATGGAAGACCTCAACGAAGCAGGCGGAGTTTACGCAGTTCTCAGCGAGCTTAACAAGAAAAACCTTATCAACACTGATTGCATGACTTGCACAGGCAAGACTGTTGGCGAGAACATCAAGGGGCATGAGATCTTGAATACGGACGTC
>CALEJX010000471.1 GCA_937898375.1 uncultured Ruminococcus sp. | reverse complement strand
TCGTTCAGCGAGGGTGCAAATATCCTTATCCTTTCAGATAGGGGAGTTGACGAGAACCACCTTGCTATCCCGTCACTGCTTGCTGTATCAGCGCTTCATCAGCACCTTGTTGTTACAAAGAAGAGAACATCTCTTGCTATTATCCTCGAAAGCGGCGAGCCTAGAGAAGTTCACCATTTTGCAACACTGTTGGGTTACGGTGCTTCCGCTATCAACCCTTATCTTGCTCAGGAAACTATCCACGAGCTTATCGCTGACGACCTCCTTGATAAGGACTACTATGCCGCTGTTGACGATTATAATGCGGCTGTTCTCCATGGTATCGTAAAGATAGCTTCAAAAATGGGTATCTCTACAATACAGTCATATCAGGGCTCGCAGATATTCGAGGCTATCGGTATCGGCGAGGACGTTATAAACAAGTATTTCACAGGCACTGTCAGCAGAATAGGCGGCATCACTATCTCTGATATCGAAAAGAACGTTGACAGACTTCATACATCAGCCTTTGACCCTCTTGGACTTGGCACAGACACAGAGCTTGAATCAAGAGGAAGCCACAAGTTCAGAAGCGGCAAGGAGGAGCATCTTTACAATCCTCAGTCTATCTATCTGCTCCAGCAGGCGGCAAGAACAGGCGATTATGAAACATACAAGAAGTATTCAAAGCTTATCTCTGAGGAAATGGACCCTGTTAATATCAGAGGTCTTATGGACTTCAACTTTGCAGAAAATCCTGTTCCGCTGGAGGAAGTTGAGAGCGTTGACTCTATCGTAAGAAGATTTAAGACAGGCGCTATGTCCTACGGTTCTATCTCACAGGAAGCTCATGAAGCCCTTGCTATCGCAATGAACAGACTTCACGGCAAGTCAAACTCAGGCGAGGGCGGCGAGAGCCTTGACAGACTTCTCACAAAGGGTACTTCTGAGGACAGATGTTCAGCTATCAAGCAGGTAGCTTCGGGACGTTTCGGCGTAACTTCAAGATACCTTACATCTGCTGACGAGATACAGATAAAAATGGCACAGGGCGCAAAGCCTGGCGAGGGCGGACATCTGCCTGGCAAAAAGGTTTATCCTTGGATAGCTAAAACAAGACACTCTACCCCTGGCGTATCGCTTATCTCACCTCCGCCTCACCACGATATCTACTCTATCGAGGATTTGGCACAGCTTATCTATGATCTGAAAAACGCTAACAAGAACGCAAGAATTTCTGTAAAGCTTGTTTCTGAGTGCGGCGTCGGTACAGTTGCGGCAGGCGTTGCAAAGGCAGGCGCAGGCGTTATCCTTATCTCAGGCTATGACGGCGGTACAGGTGCAGCTCCAAGAAACTCTATCTACAACGCAGGACTTCCATGGGAGCTTGGACTTGCAGAGGCTCATCAGACACTTATCAAGAACGGTCTTAGAAACAAGGTCGTTATCGAAACAGACGGCAAGCTCATGACAGGCCGTGACGTTGTTATCGCCGCTATCCTCGGCGCAGAGGAGTTCGGCTTTGCTACCGCTCCGCTGATAACGCTTGGCTGTGCAATGATGAGAGTATGTAACCTTGATACTTGCCCATTCGGCGTTGCAACACAGAACCCAGAGCTTAGAAAGAAATTCCCAGGCAAGCCTGAATATGTAATGAACTTTATGATATTCGTGGCTTCCGAGCTGAGAGAATATATGTCAAAGCTTGGCGTAAGGACAGTTGACGAGCTTGTGGGAAGAATAGACCTTATCAAGCCAAAGGCTGGTATCACAGGCACAGCGGCAGAAGTTGACCTTTCAAATATCATCAACTCTGATTACGTTTCAGAAAAGGTAGAATATAACAAGAAATCTAAGTATGACTTCAAGCTTGAAAACACTCTCGATGAAAAGGTACTCATGAAAGAGTTCGAGAAAAACCTTAAGAGCGGCGAGAAGAAGTCTATCGCAGTGAATGTCAAGAACACAGACCGTTCATTTGGTACAATCTTCGGTTCAGAGATAACAAGGAAGTATTACAACACACTTGCTGACGATACATACAAGATAGTCTGCAACGGCTCAGGCGGACAGAGCTTCGGCGCATTTATCCCGAACGGTTTGACCCTTGAACTTGTGGGCGACTCTAACGATTACTTCGGCAAGGGACTTTCAGGCGGTAAGCTCGTAGTTTATCCGCCAAAGAACTCCACATTCAAAGCCGAGGACAATATCATCATCGGTAACGTTGCACTTTACGGCGCAACAAGCGGTAAGGCGTTCATCAACGGCGTTGCAGGCGAGCGTTTCTGCGTAAGAAACTCAGGCGCTGTGGCAGTTGTCGAGGGCGTTGGCGACCACGGCTGTGAGTATATGACAGGCGGCTGTGTGGTAGTTATCGGCAAGACAGGCAAAAACTTTGCGGCAGGTATGTCCGGCGGTGTTGCTTACGTTCTTGACGAGGACAGACACCTTTACACAAGACTCAACAAGGAAATGGTACTTTTCTCTGAGGTCAAGGAGAAGTACGATATCATTCAGCTCAAAGACCTTATCCAGCAGCACGTTGACGCAACAGGCTCTGAAAAGGGCAAGCGTATTCTTGATAACTTTGAGGAATATCTGCCTAAGTTCAAGAAGATAATCCCTCACGATTACAAGAAGATGATGTCTGCCATAGCTTCAATGGAAGAAAAGGGCATGAGCAGCGATCAGGCGCAGATAGAAGCATTCTATCAGATAATCAACGGCAAGCAGTAAGCCTGCGCACATGAGATATTGTACTTTTAAAATCGAAAGGAGGATATACTTGCCGTGAAAGCAAGTATAGTTGAGATATGGGAAAGCCAACTGGTTTTATGGACTATAAGCGTGAGGACGCAGCAGCGTTCTCCGTTGAGGAACGTATAAAGAATTTTAATGAATTTCACACTCCTCTTTCAAAGGAGGAGCAGCAGAAGCAGGGCGCAAGATGTATGGACTGCGGCGTGCCGTTCTGTCAGGCAGGAATGAAGATAGGAAACGCATTTTCAGGCTGTCCGCTTAACAATCTTATCCCTGAGTGGAACGACCTTATATACAAGGGCAACTGGGAGCAGGCATATTACAGACTTCATATGACGAACAATTTTCCTGAGTTCACATCAAGAGTTTGTCCTGCACTTTGCGAAAAAGCCTGCACCTGCGGAGCTAACGGCGACGCTGTTACAACAAAGGCGAACGAATACGGCATTATCGAAAATGCCTATGCCTGCGGATATGCTTCGGCAAGAGTTCCAAAGGTAAGAACAGGAAAGACTATCGCTGTTATAGGCTCAGGTCCGTCAGGTCTTGCAGCCGCCGACCAGCTCAATCAGAGAGGTCACAGTGTAACAGTTTTCGAGCGTGAGGACAGAGTGGGCGGTCTGCTTATGTACGGCATACCGAACATGAAGCTTGAAAAGCAGATAATCCAGCGCAAGATTGACATAATGAAGCAAGAGGGAATTGAGTTCCGCACAGGCGTGAATGTGGGCAAGGATATCACAGCGGCTGAGCTTCTCAAGGACTTTGACAGAGTTATACTTTGTTGCGGCGCTTCAAATCCTAGAGATATCAAAGCCGATGGCAGAGACGCAAAGGGCATCTATTTTGCAGTGGATTTTCTGAAATCCACAACTAAGGCTCTGCTGGGCGGCGGTCTGACGGATAAAAACCACATTTCCGCAAAGGGAAAGAACGTCATGGTAATAGGCGGCGGAGATACAGGTAATGACTGCGTTGGTACAAGCGTAAGACATGGCGCAAAGAGCGTTTTGCAGCTTGAAATGATGCCAAAGCTTCCTGACACAAGAGCCGAGAACAATCCATGGCCGCAGTGGCCAATGGTCTGCAAGACAGATTACGGTCAGGAGGAAGCTATCGGCGTGTTCGGTCATGACCCGAGAGTTTATCAGACAACCGTCAAGGAGTTCCTCAAAGACAAAAAGGGCAATCTTAAGGGTGCAGTGCTTGTAAAGCTTACCCCTGAGAAAGACCCTAAGTCAGGCAGAACGATAATGAAGCCTGTTGAAGGCAGCGAATACAAGGTAGAAGCCGAGCTTGTGCTTATTGCGGCAGGCTTCCTAGGCTCTGAGAGTTATCTCACAAAGGCTTTCGGTGTTGAGGTAGACGGCAGAACGAATATCGCAACAGCTGACGGCACACATCAGACGAACGTGAAGAACGTCTTTGCCGCAGGTGATGTGCGCAGAGGACAGTCACTTGTAGTATGGGCTATCAGAGAGGGCAGAGATGTTGCTCGTGAGGTGGATAAGAGCCTTATGGAGTATACAAATCTGTAATACGAGATAAAAATATAACACCGTCCGAGGAGTTCGGGCGGTGTTTTTTTGCGCAGATAGTATAGGTTTGTTTGGTGAACAATCGGGCGAACGCTGTTCGCTCCTACCGCCATTTGTGGGGGTTACGGAAGATGTTGTGAAACCATTATTAAAGTATTAAAGCGACATTCGAGAAATGGGACGTCATATTTCTGTGAAACAGAAATTGCGCCGTTCCCCTACACACTTTTGCGAGGAAATGCCCGTCACGGCGAGTTATCAAGGCTTTTTCTTTGACGTGCTTTCGCAGCGGTAACAAAAAACCGCCCTACTCAATGTAAGGCGGAATATGGTGCAGGGGCACGCCCCTGCTGGAGCTGCTAACCGGGCTTGAACCGGTGACCTCGTCCTTACCAAGGACGTGCTCTAC
This sequence comes from uncultured Ruminococcus sp., assembly GCA_937898375.1. Taxonomy (GTDB): domain Bacteria; phylum Bacillota; class Clostridia; order Oscillospirales; family Ruminococcaceae; genus Hominimerdicola. The sequence goes on along the minus strand of CALEJX010000471.1, from coordinate 3,695 downwards.
CTACTGAGCCATAGCAGCAAACCAATTACAGTAATATATTATACACTATGTCCGCCACTTTGTCAAGCCCTTTTCTCAACTTTTTTGCTCTGCTTTACTCTATCCCCTCATCATCAGCGTCATCTGCCTGTACGCTCGGGTCGTAATCATCATATGTGTCCATAAAATTGTACTTTTTGCCTTTGTGTTCGTATTGTATCACAGTGCGTAAATTAACATTATAAACGCTCTTGAAAATGTTGTTTTCAATGTTTGGATTGGTGGCACGAAACTTGGCTATAAGCTCTTTCATCTCCTGCCGCTTTGATACCTCACCCTTTTTCTCTAAACCCTCGTAGCTTTCAGTGAAACGGCAGGCACAGCGGATAAAATGCAGATCGTTTTGCTCCACCCAGCGGATAATGTCCGCCTCTTTTACCATGTAAAGAGGCCTGATAAGCTCCATGCCTGCGTAGTTTCTCGAGTGAAGCTTAGGCATCATGGTCTGTATCTGCCCACCATATACCATGCTCATTAGTATGGTTTCGATAACATCATCAAAATGATGCCCCAAAGCTATCTTGTTGCACCCAAGATCCTGCGCAAATTTGTAAAGCCAGCCACGTCTCATTCTTGCACAAAGATAGCATGGATTGCGCTTCTGATTGTATGCAATGTCAAAAACTTTCGTCTCAAACATCTTTATGGGTATCCCCATAAGTGCCGCATTGTCGATTATCTTCTGCCTGTTGGCGTCGCTGTAACCGGGGTTCATCACAATAAATTCAAGCCCTATGTCCATGCCCTGATATTTCTGCAAATGCTGCATACACTTAGCAAGAAGCATCGAGTCCTTGCCGCCAGATATGCACACCGCTATCTTGTCACCAGACTTTATCATGTCATAGCGCTCATATCCCATTACAAATTTGTTCCATATATCTCGGCGAAAATCCGTCACAATGCTCCGCTCTATCTTCTGTTGCGGCGTCAGTATTCTTGACATCTCAAACTCTCCTTAAAATCAACTATTTAAATTCTACTATTTTTATGGGATTTTGTCAACTATATTCGTGTTGACATTGTATTGTGATATTGTTATAATAAAATAAAGTATTTAAAGCAGGAGGATATCATGAGCGAAAATATAGAGCGTGAGATAAAAATTTCTCTCACAAAAGAACAGTATAACACCGCCGAAAAGCTTTTTCAGTGGAGCAAAATAATAGAGCAGACCAATTTTTACTATATCCCACAGCGTGATACCGGCATGACAAGTATCAGAGTAAGACAAATAGGGCAGAAGTATTTTTTGCAGCTTAAAGCGCCTATATCAGAAAACGGTGCGCTCCATGTGAAAAAAGAATTTGAGAAACAGCTTGAAGGCCTGCCTGAAAAGCTCACCGCACAGGAGCTTTCACAGCTTGTGGGCAGAGATTTTCCTGCCGCCGACCTTGCAGGCTCTCTGCATACTCAGCGCAAGCTTTGCACAGATTTTGACCATGTTGAGATATGCCTTGACAAAAGCGAATATCTGGGCTTGACAGACTATGAGTTGGAGCTTGAATACACCGCCGATTATCCCGAAAAGCCTTTGGAGATACTTAAAAATGCAGGTGTAACACAGGGAGAAGCTGTCTTAGGCAAGTATGCAAGATTTATGTATATAGCGAAAAAGCTCGGCAAGTGCTGATTTTAGCCTATCTGCGGTCATTTTCTATGAAAAAGCACCCACAGCCTGAAAAGGTTTGGTCAATAATGATAATTGACAGTGACGTTATATTATGTTATTATATTAAAGTGTTAAAACTTATGAAATGGTATTTTGAAGATACCCGAAAGGAAGTTAATAATGAAAAGATCTATTTTTAAGACTATCGCATCGCTTTCCGCCGCTGCCATGATGCTTTTGGCTGTAGGCTGCGGAAGCACATCTGATTCTTCATCATCAGCAGGCGCAAACAGCACAGCCGCTGCAACAGGCGAGGACAACTCACTTCAGAAAGTTCTCGATTCAGGCAAGCTTGTACTTGGTCTTGACCCTACATTCAAGCCAATGGGTTACACAGATGAGAACGACAATATCGTAGGCTTTGATATCGACGTTGCAAAGGAAGTTTGCTCAAGACTTGGTATCGAGCTTGAAACTTACTCAGTAAACTGGGATACAAAGGAGCAGGATCTTAACACAGGCACAATTGATTGTATCTGGAACGGCCTTTCGGTCAGCGACGAGAGAAAGAAAGTAATGCTCATGAGCGAGCCTTACATGAAGAATGAAATGGTATTCGTTGTAAACGGCTCCAGCGACATTGCTTCACAGGCTGACCTTGCAGGCAAGAACATTGCCGTACAGAACGGCTCAACAGCACAGGAAACGCTTCTTGCGTCTGACGTTGTAACGGTAGACGGCGCAACCACAACAGAGCTTGCAACAAACGTTGAAGCCCTCCAGCAGTTGGAGCTTAACATGGTAGACGCAGCGTTTCTTGATTCAGTAGTTGCAAACTACGAGATATCCACATCAGGCAAGGATTACAAGGTGCTTCCTGACGGACTTGACCCAGAGGAGTACGCTATTGGTTTCAGACTTGGCGATCAGGCGCTCTGCGACAAGATCGAGGAGATACTCCACGAAATGAAGCAGGACGGCAAGCTTGCTGAGATATCAACAAACTGGTTTGGAAGCGACATCACAACTATACAGTAATTTATCTTAAAGATATGATCGGACAGTCTTAGGGCTGTCCGATTTTTTTGTCTGCATTTTTTATTTGGAACTCGTTTAACATGATTGATTTTCATTTGGATTTATGATATACTGATACAAATAGGATATGCTCTTTTCAATATAATAAACTATGGGATAATTGATAGGTAAGTGAATAGGTAAGAATTTCCGAAATGATATATGCGAGTTTATCATAATACGGATATAAATATAAGACCTTGCAAAGTAATATCCCTTTGCTGGCTGAGTTGTATACAGCATAGCAGCCCACAAAAAAGAGGTGAGCCATATGACAAAACTTCAAAAGAAACGCTTGTGTACAGGTACCGTGGTCATGACGCTGATCGTTTGTGCAGTGCTTGCCCGTGTTATTTCAAAGCTCGGATATCTTCCAACAACATTCAGCTTGATACGGACAATGATATATATTGGCATTTACATTGCGTGGGGGTTTTCTGTCAAAAGGCGTGTCGTTCAGGTGCAGCCACGCCGATGTTTGGTGTTTATATCCTTATTGATGTTTATTTGGTTCATTGTGCGGTCCATGAAATATTTTCTTGTGACCGACCCCACAGGGAAAAGGTATTTATGGTATCTTTACTATCTGCCAATGCTGTTCATTCCGCTTTTTTCTTTGTTTGTTTCCTTTTCATTGGGGAAGCCTGAGTCTCATCGCCCACCACGTTGGCAGCTGCTCTTATTTATCCCTACCGCCCTTTGTCTGCTGTTTGTTTTGACAAACGATCTTCATCAGCTTGTGTTTACATTCCCTGCAGATGAAATATGGTCGGACACGAACTGCGGTTATTCATTTGGCTATTACATTGTTATCAGTTGGGAAATACTTTGTGCGCTTACGGCTTTCGCTGTTATGATACATAAGTGCCGATTGCTTCAAAGAAGAAAATATCTTCCTGCTATTCCGCTTATCTGCTCTATCATATATGCGTTTATTTATGTGAGCGGTGTTCGTTGGATGCAGCTC
>CALEJX010000470.1 GCA_937898375.1 uncultured Ruminococcus sp. | reverse complement strand
TATAATTTGCTTGACTTTTAAAGGGGGATATTGTATAATATAATAGTGTATTTATAGCATAGTATATTTTTTAACTTTTTCCTGCCATAAATTCTGACAGGGGAACAAATAAAGGTGGATTGAAAAATGGGATTATTTGATAAAATATTCGGCAACTATTCTAAAAAAGAGCTTGCCAAGATCGAGCCTATAAAGAATAAGGTGCTTGAGCTTGAAGCTAAGTATGCCGATATGTCTGACGAAGAGCTGGGCGGACAGACTGCCATTTTGAGGGGCAAGCTGGACGAGCTTTCAACTCTCGATGACATTCTTCCTGACGCTCTTGCGGTTTGCCGTGAAGCTGCGTTCAGAGTGCTTGGCAAAAAGCCTTATCCTGTTCAGATAATCGGTGCTATCGTTCTTCATCAGGGACGTATCGCCGAAATGAAAACAGGTGAAGGTAAAACTCTCGTTGCTTGTCTGGCGGCTTACGCTAACTCCCTTACAGGAAAGGGCGTTCACGTTGTAACAGTAAACGACTATCTTGCTAAGTTCCAGTCTGAGGAAATGGGCAAGGTGTTCCACTTCCTGAACACTTCTATCGGCGTTGTGCTCACAGGCATGAACAAAGAGCAGAAGAGAGAAGCTTATAATGCCGATATTACATATGGTACAAACAACGAGTTCGGCTTTGATTACCTCCGTGACAACATGGTTATTTATAAGAAAGATAAGGTGCAGAGAGAGCACGCTTTCGCTATCGTGGACGAGGTGGACTCTATCCTCATAGACGAAGCGAGAACTCCGCTTATCATTTCAGGTCAGGGCGACAAGTCAACAAAGCTTTATTCCCTTGCCGACAGATTTGCAAAGACATTGAAGCCTGTTACCGTTGTTGAAATGGACGATAAGGCAGATAACGACCTTCTCGACGGCGACTATATCATCGACGAAAAGGCTAAGACCGCAACTCTTACAAAGAGCGGCGTAAAGAAAGCAGAAAAGGCGTTCAACGTTATAAACCTTATGGACGCTGACAATATGACCCTTGCTCACCATATCAATCAGGCTATCAAGGCAAACGGCGTTATGAAAAAGGATATCGACTATGTTGTCAAGGACGGCGAAGTCCTTATCGTAGACGAGTTCACAGGCCGTATCATGCAGGGCAGACGTTTCAATGACGGTCTGCATCAGGCTATCGAAGCAAAAGAGGGCGTTGAGATAGCAAGAGAGTCAAAGACTATCGCTACTATCACATATCAGAACTACTTTCGTCTTTACGGCAAGCTGTCAGGTATGACAGGTACTGCCATTACTGAGGAGGACGAGTTCAGAGAGATATATAAGCTTGACGTTATCGAGATACCTACCAACAAGCCTGTTATCAGAGTTGACCACCCTGACGTTGTTTTCAAAACAGAAAAGGGCAAGTTCAACGCTGTTATCGAGCAGGTAATAGAGTGCCATAAAAAGGGACAGCCTGTCCTCGTTGGTACTGTTTCCGTTGAGAAGTCAGAGTATCTTTCAAGACTTCTGAAAAACAAGGGCATCAAGCACGAGGTACTTAACGCTAAGCACCATGACCGTGAGGCTATGATAGTTGCACAGGCAGGTAAATACGGCGCTGTTACAATCGCTACCAACATGGCAGGACGTGGTACTGATATCATGCTGGGCGGTAACGCTGAGTATAAGTCACTTGCAGACCTCCAGAAAATGGGCTATTCTGAGGAAGTAGCTGTAGAAGCAGCAGGCTTCTCAAACACTCAGGACGAGGAAGTTTTGGCTGCAAGAGCAGAGTATAAGAAGCTTTATGCAAAGTATTCAGAAGAAGTAAAGGAGCTTGCAGAAAAGGTAAGAGAAGCAGGCGGACTTTATATCATCGGTACAGAAAGACACGAGTCAAGACGTATCGACAATCAGCTGAGAGGACGTTCAGGACGTCAGGGCGACCCAGGCGAAAGCACATTCTTCCTCTCACTTGAAGACGACCTTATGAGAATTTTCGGCGGCGAGAGACAGCCATGATGGACACTCTCAAAGTTGACGAGAATACACCTATACAGTCAAAAATGCTCACAGGCGTTATCGAGTCGTCACAGAAGAAGATCGAGGGCAGAAACTTCAACATCAGAAAGAACGTCCTTAACTACGACGACGTTATGAACACACAGCGTGAGATAATCTATAAGCAAAGACAGCAGGTGCTTGACGGAGAGGACCTCCACGAGAACATTCTCGGCATGATAAAGGAGTTCGTTGAGGACTCTGTAAATATGTATATCACCGATGAGGACGTTCAGGACAATTGGAACCTGCAGGGTCTTAAGGACAGACTTATGGGTATCATCACAGTTGAGGACGATTTCAACTATACCCCACAGGAGCTTGACGAGATATCAAAGCAGGATATAATCGACCTGCTTGAAGACAGAGCCTTGAAGATATACGCAAAGCGTGAGGAAGACTTGGGTCAGGAACTTCTCCATGAGATAGAAAGAGTCGTTCTTCTTAAGGTAGTAGATACAAAGTGGATGGCTCATATCGATGATATGGACGAGCTGAAAAAGGGTATCGGTCTGCGTTCATACGGTCAGAAAAACCCTGTTGTCGAGTACCGTATGGAAGGTATGGATATGTTCGACGATATGGTCGCTTCTATCCGTGAGGATACAGTCAGAATGTTGTTCACCATTCAGGTAAGAAAGAACAATGCCGCTCCAAAGAGAGAGGACGTTCTTAAGCCGGGCGAGCATCATAACATGACCGTAAGAAAGGCTAAGAAGCCGGGCAGGAACGATCTGTGCCCATGCGGAAGCGGCAAGAAGTATAAAAATTGCTGCGGCGCAGGAAACGGCGCACAGGCTGACGAAGCAGAGCAGACAGAGGATAGCTCCAACAGCTCTGAGGAATAAAAGCAATATACAGGACGGTCAAAACAGCCGTCCTGTTTTGGATATAAGAATAATAGGAGTGTAGTGAAATGTCAACAGCATTTAAAAGTGCAGATATTCTTCTGCCTAAGAACGCCGATATGTCAAAATGGGCAGTAGTTGCCTGCGACCAGTATACCTCTGAGCCTGAGTATTGGGCTGACGTGGAGAAGATAACAAAGGGTGCAAAAAGCGCTTTGAACCTTATCCTGCCGGAGGTCTATCTGGAGGACGATAACGTTGATGAAAGAATAGCCGACATACATAAGAATATGGACAGCTATATCAGCGAGGGCGTTTTTGAAGAGTATAAGGACGCCATGATATACGTTGAAAGAACACAGTCTGACGGAAAGGTAAGAGCGGGCATTGTTGGCGCTATCGACCTTGAAGAGTATGACTACCGCAAAGGCTCAAAGTCTGCTGTAAGAGCAACAGAAGCCACAGTTGTGGAGAGAATACCACCTAGAATAAAGGTAAGACGTGGCGCACCTATCGAGCTGCCGCATATAATGATACTCGTTGACGATACAGAAAAGAGCGTTGTTGAGCCGCTTGAAGCCCACAAGGCAGAAATGAAAAAGCTCTATGACTTTGACCTTATGAAAAAGGGCGGTCATATCGCAGGCTATCTTATTGAAAAGCCTATGCAGGAAAAGATAATTTCCGCACTTGAAAAGCTTGGCGATATCAATGCTTTCAATGCAAAGTATGGTCTTAACGAAACTTCACCGCTTGTTTACGCAATGGGCGACGGCAACCATTCCCTTGCCACTGCAAAGGAATTTTATGAGGAGCAGAAGAGAGAAAACCCCCATAAGGACATGAGCAATGCTCTTTGCAGATATGCCCTTGTTGAGATAGTGAACCTCCATTCACCTGCACTTGAATTTGAAGCTATCCATAGGATAGTTACAGACGTTGACACAAAGGCTCTTATGAGCGAAATGACAGCGGCTCTTGAACTTTCTGATGAAAAGGCAGAGCAGGCAATAGTTGTTTGCGACAACGGCGAGGAAAAGACCCTCTATATCCATAAGCCGACTTCAAAGCTCACTGTGGGTTCGCTGCAGAATTTTCTTGACGGCTATATAAAGGAAAAAGGCGGCAAGGTGGACTATATCCACGGCGCAGACGTTATAAGAGAACTTTCCGCAAAGGAAAATTCCATAGGCTTTATGCTCCCTGACATGGGCAAGGAAGAGCTTTTCCCTACAGTTATCGTTGACGGCGCACTGCCAAGAAAAACGTTCTCCATGGGTCATGCCGAGGATAAGAGATTTTATGTTGAAGCAAGGAAAATATTGAAATAGAAATATCGTAGACAATATATTTAAAAAGGAGTTTTTACGATGATAATCGAAGAAGTCAAAAAGGAACTTACAGGACATATCATTCCGTTTTGGAACAAGCTGAGAGATGACGAGAACGGCGGTTTTTACGGCTATATGAGCTATGACCTCAAGCTTGATAAGCAGGCTGATAAGGGCGTTATCCTCCACGCAAGAATACTTTGGTTCTATTCAAAAGCTTATATCACTCTGGGCGACAAGGCGCTTCTTGACAACGCACGCCACGCTTACGAGTTTATCAAAAACCACTGTATCGACTATGAATACGGCGGAGTTTATTGGATGATGAACTATAAGGGCGAGCCTGCCGACACTATGAAGCATACTTATAACATAGCATTTGCTATCTATGCACTGTCATGCTACTATAACGCAAGCGGCGATAAGGAAGCTTTGGAGCTTGCCTATAAGCTTTTCCACGATATCGAGAACAACACTCTCGATGAGTACGGCTATAGAGAAGCTTTCGACAGACAGTGGAATTTGGTGTCAAACGACGCACTTTCCGAGAACGGCTTGCAGGCTGATAAAACAATGAACGCTATCCTCCACCTTATCGAAGCTTATACCGAGCTTTATAAGGCAGACCACAACGAGGGAGTTGCCGAAAGACTTAAGTTCCAGCTTGGTCAGATGAGAGATATCGTCTATACCCCTGAAACTAATGCACTGAAAGTTTTCTTTAACACAAAGTTTGACCTTGTGGGAGATATCCACTCATTCGGTCACGATATCGAAGCAACATGGCTCATGGATCTCGCCTGCGATACTTTGGGCGACGAGAAGCTTAAAAAGCAGTTTGCCGAAATGGATCTGAAAATTTCCCATAATATCCAGAATATCGCCCTTGATAACGGCGCACTGAACAACGAGCGTGAGAACGATAAGATAGATAAAAAGCGTGTATGGTGGGTAGAAGCCGAGTCTGTTGTAGGCTTTATCAATGCTTATCAGCACAGCGGCGAAAAGAAATTTCTTGAAAGCGCAAGAAGCGTTTGGGATTATATCAAGGCTGAGATAATCGACAAGAGAGAAGGCTCAGAGTGGTATTCCGAGGTTTCTTACGACAACAAGCCGCATGATTGGAAAGAGATAGTCGGTCCATGGAAGTGCCCATATCATAACGGCAGAATGTGCATGGAAGTCATCAACAGAGGGGTAGACTTCTGATGTTCAGGTATGAAACACACCTTCATACCGCCGAAGGAAGCGGCTGTGCCTCTGCAAGCGGAGCAGAGCAGGCAAGGCGTTATAAAGCCCTAGGTTATGACGGCATCATCGTCACCGACCACTTTTTCAACGGCAACTGCGCCGTGACCAACTTTGACAGTTGGGAGGACAGAGTGAACAAGTTTTGCAAAGGCTATGAAAATGCCAAAGCAGTTGGGGACGAGATAGGTCTGAAAGTCTTTTTCGGTCTGGAGTATTCTTACTTCGGCGCAGACCTTTTGACCTATGGTATCGACAAGGACTTTCTTCTTGCCAACGATAACCTTAGCGACATAAGCTTTTATCAGTTCGCCGACAGAGTGCATAAAGCAGGCGGCGTGCTAGTCCATGCCCACCCTTTCCGTGAAGCGGATTGGTATATCCATGAAATAAAGCTCCTGCCGAAGTGGATAGACGGCGTTGAAGTCTATAACAGCGGCAACAGCAAAGAGGTCTATAATGACCGTGCCAAATGGTATGCCCAGCAGTTCGGCTTCAAGCAAACAGGCGGCACGGACAATCACCACCTGTGGGTAGAGGACAGCCGTATCAGCGGCGTTGCAGCTGACGAGCCTATCAATTCCATAGCAGATTATATCACCGCACTTAAAGCGGGCGAATTGGAGGTCATAGTGCCGCCAAAGCCTGCGGAGGGATAGATAAAAAGATAACAGGCAGTACCAAGATCGGTGCTGCCTGTTTTTGTTGCGATATCCTATCATATGGTGTAGGGGCGAACACTGTTCGCCCGTAGCTTCTTGACAAACCTAGTAGTCATCGGGCGACCCAAGGTCGCCCCTACAAAAAGTAGGCATGGTTCGTACTCTTTGTGTATGCTAAAATGTCAAAATCTATTGACAAATCCACTTTAATGAGCTAAAATATAAATGTTATTATTTTATAAAAACGAGAAAGGAAAACATATTATGAAAATCAAAAGAATACTTGCGGCAGTGCTTTCCCTTGCAATGGGCGTATCAATGATGACAGCCTGCGGCAGTTCAGACAGCTCGTCAAAGGCTGAAAACGATTCATCAGCCGCAGAAAGCACACAGAAGCATACCAATGACCCTATGACAGTGACAACTGCAAAGGATCTCGTTGCACAAATGAAAGTGGGCTGGTGCTTGGGCAATACCATGGACGCCACAGGCGGTTCAGGTCTTGACGCCGAGACTTCATGGGGAAACGTTGAAACTTCAAAAGTTATGATAGACCAGGTCAAGGAAGCAGGCTTCAATGTGTTCAGACTTCCTGTTTCATGGGGTACTCACATGGATGAGAACTATACAGTTGATGAAGCTTGGATGAACAGAGTTCAGGAAATTGTCGATTATGGTATCGACAACGGAATGTTCGTTATCCTCAACACCCACCACGAGGAGTGGTATATGCCAAAGAAAGACCGTGCCGATAAGGACGTTGAGCAGCTAAAAGCCCTCTGGAAGCAGATATGCGACAGATTTCAGGGCTATGACGAACACCTCATTTTCGAGGGCGTGAACGAGCCTAGACTTAGAGGCGAGGGCAACGAGTGGGTCGGCGACGCCGAGTCAAGAGAAGTTGTAAATCAGTATGCAAAGGCGTTTGTTGAAACTGTCCGTGCGTCAGGCGGAAACAACCCTAACAGATGTATAATGGTAACGCCATATGCCGCTTCATCATCAAGACAGAACATGGAAGCCCTCAAAGTTCCGCAGGGCGACGATAAGATAATAGTTTCTATCCACGCTTATCTCCCATATTCATTCGCTCTTGATACAAAGGGTACAGACCAGTATACAAGCGTAGATCCCTCTATCACAACGCTTTTCTCAGATATCAATGACGTTTTTCTTAGCAAGGGTATCCCTGTAATAATCGGCGAGTTCGGCTCTGTGAATAAGGACAATACAGAAGCAAGAGTTCAGTGTGCAAAGGATTATCTCAGCACCGCAAAGCAGTACGGCGTACCATGCTGTTGGTGGGATAACGGCACAAGAATAGGAAACGGCGAGAACTTCGGACTTCTCAACAGATCCGAGGGCGGCTGGTATTTCCCTGAAATAATCGACGCTATCATGGAAACAGTAAATAGCTAAAAAATCAAGGACGGAAGCGATTCCGTCCTTTTTTGTGTTACAAAAATCCTGCGGTAAACGGGCGACCCAAGGTCGCCCCTACAAAAAATATCCGTATTCTTTTTTTGCTCAAATTTTATGCACCGCTTCTGTAGGGGCGAACAGTGTTCGCCCGTTTTACCCACAGACATTTCAATTATTGCATAAAAAAGGACGACCCATCGCCGTCCTTTTTTATATCTATTCCTCCGCAAGGGTCTTTTTCATCGCAATGTGCGGACAGTATTCGTCCTTGTAAACATCACCATATGCTCTGTAACCAAGCTTCTCGTAAAACGGCTGTACTCTCGTCTGTGCCGATAAGCCCACTTCCTTGTAGCCCACTTTCTCAGCTTGCTTTTCAAGGGCTTCCACTATCATTCTGCCAAGATCTCTGCCACGATAAGCCTTTCTCACGCAGATACGCCCAATGTGCGCCTCACCGTTTTCGTCAAACAGCCTGCCCGTTGCGATAGGATATCCCCCTGTGTAAATAACAGCATGATAAGCTTGTGGGTCGATATCGTCAAATTCATTCACAAAGCCCTGCTCCTCAACAAACACCTGCTGTCTTATAAGCCTTGCGTCTGCGTTGTTTTCAAGCCCCTTTGCAATTTTAATGGTGTAATTATCCATTCTATCAGCCCCCAAGACGTATCATTTCGTCGATACATCTTCTTGCAGAGGTTATCTCTTCGTCAGTCATCTTTATCTCAAAACCGCCGCCGTTGCCGATGCCCTCGCAGGTCTTGTAAACGTCCATAAGAGTTGTGAGCTTCATGTTAGGGCAGAGTATCTTCTTTGAGAGAATGTAAAATTCCTTCTCAGGGAATCTGTACTGCAAATGTTCTGCAATGGACATCTCAGTGCCTATGATGAACTCCTTTGCGTCAGACTCAGCCGCATAGTTCATTATGCCCGAAGTCGAGCCAACATAGTCAGCCATTTCGCTTACCGCAGGGATACACTCAGGGTGACAAAGCACAAGGGCGTTAGGGTGAGCTTCCTTTGCGGCTATCATGTCAGCTTTTGTTACCGACGCATGAACAGGACATCCGCCCTGCAAAAGCATTATATCCTTGTCAGGACAGGCTTTCTGTACGAAAGCGCCAAGATTGCAGTCAGGAATGAAAAGAATCTTGTCAGCCTCCATGTTCTTTACTATCTTTACTGCCGATGAAGAAGTAACGCAAACGTCGCATACGCTCTTGAGCGCCGCAGTGGTGTTTATGTAGCATACTACCTTTCTGTCAGGCTCCTGCGCCTTTACCATTTCTATCATCTCAGGCTCCATTTGCTCTGCCATTGGACAACCTGCGGACGGATTGGCAAGGTATACGTTCTTGTCAGGGGAGAGCATTTTTGCAGTTTCCGCCATAAAATGAACTCCGCACATAAGAATATTTTTGTTTGAAACTTTCTGCGCCTCAACGCTGAGCTTGTAGGAATCGCCTGTGATATCCGCTATCTCCACTATCTCCTTAGCCTGATAGCTGTGTGCAAGGATACAAATATCCTTTTCTTTCTTTAACTGAAGAATTTTTTCCTGTACGTCCTTTATCATACCCAGATCATGCCTTTCACACACTGAAAAGCATATCCTCCTTTCGGTTTTTCGGCATCTGCCGACAGATTTATACCATATTATTATAGTATGATATAGGCATTTTGTCAAGGGTATTTGTGCCATACCACCTATGCTCTTGACAAATTCATCAACAGGGTGTATAATCAACAGTATTGACAATCAACCGCCATGACATTCGGAGGAGATAACAATGAACGATAAAACAGCCCAGCGCTTTGGAGAAGTTTTCAGACGATTTTTCGAAACAGGATATATGGACGACCTTGCAGAGCTTTTTCAGGGAGAAAGCAAAGTCATAGTCTATCTCAGCACCGCTGAGGGCATAGTCTACCCCTCAGATATAAGCCGTGACCTTATGATATCACGTCAGCGTGTGACCTCTGTCCTCAGCGCAATGGAGAAAAAAGGCTTTGTGAGCCTTGTGCGTGACCCCGAGGATAAACGCCGTGTGCAGGTAAAACTGCTCCCAAAAGGGGAAAAAACTATAGAGGAAAAGCAACAGCGCCTTGAAAAATATTTCACCGTGTTTGTTGACGCATTAGGGGAAGAAAATCTTGATATGCTCCTTGACAGTTCCGAAAAAGCTGTTGCGGCGCTTGAACAAACCATGAAAGGCAACTCTCAGGAAGTCTGAGGGGCAGAAAGGAAACTGCCATGAACATTTATAACGAATTTAGAAAAACCGCAATAAACCGATATAGCAAGACTGCTCTCGTGATGATGAACGATGAGGGCGAAACAAAGGAATGTACATTCGGACAGACTTTACAGCAGGCTGATATTTTTTGTAGCCGCCTTAAAGCCATGGGCGTTGTGGCAGGGGATAGGGTCTGCATTGCTTCCGAGGGCAGACCTGAGTGGAATATCGCATTTCTCGCCTGCGCAAAACTCAATGCAACCGCCGTCCTTTTGGACTATTCGCTTCCTGCGTCAGAGCTTTTGGCTTTGGTGAAAAAGTCACAGCCCGTGTGCGTTATTTCGTCTAAAAAGACAGCCCCAAAGCTTGCCAACGTAAAAAATATCCCCGTCCTCGATATCCAAAATCAGCTTGACAGACTTGACGGCTCAGGGGAAAATATACTCCGCCAAGGGGAAGTAGGCGACCCTGATATCGCCGTGATAATTTTTTCAAGCGGTACAACAAGAACAGCCTCAGGCATCATGCACACCCACGATTCTCAGATAAATTCCTGCAAAATGGTCTGCGAGTGCAACGGCATAACCGATAACGAGCGCTATCTCGGTATCCTGCCAAACAGCCATATCTACGGACTTTTCGCACAGGTGTTAGCCCCTCTCCTTACAGGCGGAACAGTGTGCTTTATAGAATCTCTCAGCGCAAAGGGTCTTTCTGCAGGCTTCCAAAACTTCAAGCCAACAGTTTTCCCAGGCGTGCCAAAGGTCTATGAGCTTTTAAAAACTCAGATAATGCAGCAGATAAACGCAAGCAAAGTATCGTCAGCCCTTTTCAAGAAGATGTTCCCCGTAGTACTTCATCAGCGTAAAATTTACGGCATAAACAGCGGCAAAAAGCTGTTTTCCAAAATACACAAAGCCCTCGGCGGCGAGATTAGATTTCTTTGCTCTGCAGGCTCGCCAATGTCAAAAGATACATTCGATTTCTTCTACGGCACAGGATTTAATATGGTGAACAACTATGGTGCAACTGAAACAAGCATACCAACTATCGGCACATACGGCAAGCACGTCTATGCCGACACCTGCGGCAAGCCGTACCCTGATATCAAAGTAAAAATAGACCGCACAGGCGAGCTTCTCATAAAGTCGCCTTATATGATGATAGGCTACTACGGCGACAAAAAGTCCACCGATGAAGCGTTCACACCAGACGGCTGGTTCAAGTCAGGGGACCTTGCAAAGTTCGATAAGCATAAAAATATCGTCATTCTTGGCAGATGTAAGGAAAATATCGTCCTTGCCACAGGCAAAAAAGCCGCCCCTGACGATATCGAGCAGGTATATAATGGTATCGACGGCGTTGACGAGCTTGTGGTCTGCGGAGTGCCTGCCAAAGAGGAAAGCTATGACGAGGTACACGCTTTTGTGGTCTGCCCAGAGGATAAGCGTGAGCAAACGGAAGAAAAGCTCAAAGAGATAAGCTCCTGTGCAGGTCAGGCAATGAAACTCAGCGGCATACATTTTGTGGATTCTATACCAAGAACAGCTATCGGCAAGCCAAAGCGTTATCTTTTAAAGAAAATGGTCATGGAAGATAACCTTGACAGCCTTAATAAGCAGGCAGAAAAGCATATCGACCCGTCGGATATCCCGTCAATGGTTAGAAATGCCGTGGCAAAAATAGCACACGTTCAGCCTAGCGAAGTGAAGCTTGGCACAAAATTCTTGCAGGAGTTCACCATTGACTCCCTCTCTGCTATCGAGCTTGCACTTGAGATTGAGGAGTTCAGCGGCGTGCGTGTTGACGGCTGTATGGATAAGGATATGACAGTGGGCAAGCTTATCGCCCTCGTTCAAAACCCAAACCGCATAAAGCCCCAGACCGTCAAATCAATGCTCTATCCTCTGGACAAGAAAAAGATAGACTACCGCATATACCGCTTCTACAGAAACCTCGTGACAGCGTTCTATGAAGTCAAGGTCACCAACGAGGAAAACCTCCCTGATAAGGGTGGTTATATAATCTGTGCAAACCACGTTTCAAACTTTGATTTTATCTTCCTTACCTTGAATTTCAGATACGAGCGTTTCGCAAAATTCTGCTGTATGGCGAAAAAAGAGCTTTTCAACGGCAGCCTTGCAAGCAGGCTTCTTGTAAGAGTAGGCGGAATGGTGCCTGTTGACAGGGGCGGAAGAGTAGACGAGACCATGGCGACCCTGCGCAAAAAGCTTGGTCAGAAGTGGGGCGTGCTAGTCCACCCAGAGGGTACAAGAAGCAAAACAGGGGAAATGGGCAAGTTCAAAAGCGGCGCCGCCGTCCTTGCTATCGAAGCCAATGTGCCGATAGTGCCAGCCTATATCAAAGGCGGACACGAGATTTTCCCGCCAGACAGAAAGCTCCCGAGGCTTTTCGATTGGAAGCGTCTTAGCAAATACAAAGTAAAAGTCGTTTACGGCAAGCCTATTTATCCAAACGGCGAAACGCCCGAAGAGCTTATGGCGAAAGTCCGTGAAGCGGTTTTGGCATTGAAAAACGAGGTGCGTTGAGCGGAGCCTTTTACCTCGTAGAGGGCTAAGAGTGAGGAATGAGGAGTGAGGAATGAAGGAATCGCCTGCGGCGATGATTTTTATATTGCGAACTGCGTTCGCACAAGTTACTCACCAACTTTCTCATTAAACAAACTTTTTTTACGTCACAATGTACGGCGGTGTCAATTCCTCACTCCTCGCTTTTCCGTTTGACAAGTCGCAAAATATGTAGTATAATGTATTAATACGCTGATACGGTGACGTGTTATCGTAATATTTTGTTAAGGAATGAATATTTATGACTTTTGAGGAAGTAAAAAAGGTCACGGAGATCCTGCTGGAGTTCCTGCCTAATACCCTGAAGCTTTTCGCATGGACTATCGTGCTTTCAATACCCGTGGGAGTGCTTGTGACGATGCTGAAAAAATGCCGCTTCAAGCCTATCTCATGGCTGACAAATCTTTACATACTCGTTATGCGTGGCACACCGCTCATGCTGCAAATAATCGCTATCTACTATGCAGTGCCGCTCGTTATCGCAAGCGCCGCAAAACAGGGCAAAACAGGCGGCATCTATGACGTGCTCACCAATATCAAAAACAACGAGAACTATATGTTTATCGCCCTTGTTACGGCGTTCGTGCTTAACTATGCGGCGTATTTTGCAGAGATTTTCAGAGGCGGTATCGAGGCTATCCCAAAGGGTCAGTACGAAGCGGCTTCAATGCTCGGCATGACAAAAATGCAGACATTTTTTAGGATTATCCTGCCGCAGGTCACAAAGCGTGTTATCCCTGCCACATCAAACGAGGTAATCGTCCTTGTAAAGGATACCTCTCTTGCAAACGTTATCGCATTCGCTGAGATAACAATGAAAGCAAAACAGCAGATGAACCTGTATAGCTCTATCACGCCGCTTTTTATCGCAGGCGCATTCTATTTCGTACTCAACGCTATCGTGACGGTGGCATTCGCCGTTATCGAAAAGAAATTCGACTATTATAAATAAGGAGAACTCATATGGCTATTCTTGAAGTGAAAAATATTTCCAAAAGCTTTGACAGCCTTAAGGTACTCAAAGATATTTCTTTTAATGTTGAGGTGGGCGAGGTAGTCGCAATAATCGGACCATCAGGAAGCGGTAAATCAACGCTTTTGCGCTGTATAAACCAGCTTGAAAAAGCAGACGGCGGCGAAATAAACGTTGACGGCGTGAATATGTTCCATACAGAAAATGGCAAAGCGGTCTATGCACCCTCCAAAACTTTGAGGGATATCCGCCTGAAAATCGGTCTTGTGTTCCAGAATTTCAACCTTTTTCCGCACCTTTCTGTAAATCAGAATATAATGGAAGCCCCTCTCCACGTCCTTAAACAGCCAAAAGCGGAAGCCAAAGCCAATTGCGAGGAGCTTCTAAAAAAAATGGGACTTGAAACTAAGGGCAAGGCTTATCCCTGCGAG
>CALEJX010000469.1 GCA_937898375.1 uncultured Ruminococcus sp. | reverse complement strand
TTTAACTGCCTTGGGGAATATCTCACCGCCGATATCTGCACAGCAGAGTATGACAGCAAAACAGGCGTGACCTCATACACGGTTGAGGGCAAAGAAGCTGATGCTGAGGAGTTTCAGTCTTATCTTGCAAAGCTCAACAGCGACTATAACGAGCTTTCCGTAACAGTAAGCACCATGGGCGAAAACAAAGTACCAAATGACGAAAGCACACTTTCAAAATCATTTGACGCTTATAAGCTTGGCGGCGTTGCAGGAAGCGCAAACTTCGCATATGAAGAAAAGCAGAACAACGCAGGCGATATCTCTATCCCTGACAAAACAGCAGGCTCTAAGGTCACAAAGAATTACAATACCGACTCGTCAAAAAATCCGTCAACAGGTGCGGCGGCAGGCGTTACAGCCGCAATAGTAGCCGTTGGAGCAGGCTTGGCGGTATGCGCAAAGAGAAAGAAGAAATAGTTCTTCAAACTGCACAGTATCAAAACCATAACTTGTAGGGGCGAACAGCGTTCGCCCGTGTACTAGCATATTTTCTGTATGTTGAATATTTTATCGCCGTACCCTCACATGGTGCGGCGATTTTTTTGGCATAAGCCACCCTTTGTCCGCATAACTTGTACAAAGGACAAAAACTAGGAGGGCGGATATATGTTCAGAAGATTGCAGAATATTTTGTGCTGTGTGGTGATAGCAGGCTTTGCGGCAGTGTGCTGGTATGGAAAAAACAGCGGTGAAGCCGTCATGACAGGGACGGCGGTGAAAACAACTATGGATAAGCCGGTGGTGGTCATTGACCCCGGTCACGGCGGCATGGACGGGGGCTGTGTTTCCGTTGACGGCACGCCAGAAAAGGGCATAAACCTTGCGGTGGCAGAAAGCCTCCGTGACGGTCTGAAGCTCCTCGGCTATGACGTTGTTTGCACCCGTGAGAGCGATATCTCTATCTATGACAAAGGCACAGAGGGGCTTGGTGAGCAGAAAAAGTCCGATATGAAAAACCGCCTTGCCATATTCTCGAAATACTCCGAGGGCATATCAGTGTCCATACACCAAAATCAGTTTACCGACAGCCGCTACAGCGGTGCGCAGATGTTCTATTCTAAGGACAATGCCGAGGGGGAAAAGCTCGCAGGGGTAATGCAAAAGCAGTTCGTTTCCCTTTTACAGCCTGACAATACCCGTGAAACAAAGCCTGTGGGCGACGAGCTTTATCTTCTTAACAACACCAAAAATCCTGCGGTGATGATAGAGTGCGGCTTTCTTTCAAACCCCGAAGAAGCCGTCAAGCTTGAAAACGAGGATTATCAAAGGCAGGTGGCGTTCACAGTGCTGACAGGTATCAGCGAATATAGGCTCATGCAGGAATAGCATATAAAGCGGCAGTGTGAGAGCATTGCCGCTTTTCGCATTATGCCTGCATTTGTAGAATATCGTCGAATGTTAAAGATACCGCCGCAGATAAGTGCCAAGCGGCTTTCGGATATGCTATTTTTGTTTGTAAAAGAG
>CALEJX010000468.1 GCA_937898375.1 uncultured Ruminococcus sp. | reverse complement strand
TCATCTTGTTCACGATCCGGCGCTTCTTGGAAATGTCCTTGGCGTAATACTCGTTTGTTATATATTGCGTTTCAACGGTGTTCATCAACGGTGAAAAAACAGCATACTGACACAGATTTTAGAGCGGTTTTAGCCGCTCTTTTTTCTTTTGTGCAAGTTGCTGTTTTTGAGCCAATTTTTCTTTAAGAAATCAAAGGTGGCGTTTTGTTTGGAACGTAGAAGTTGCGGAAAACGCCTAAAATCCACTTTATTTTAGATGTTTTTGACTGTAAAATAATATTACGCAGTACAGGAGGGAGTGAGTATGCGAGAGAAAGTCAGCACAGCATATTTTCTTGATGACCCTCGAAAATTCAGCAGCATGGAAGAAGCAGAAAAGGAGCTGAACAGGCTTCGTGCTGTCTGTGTCAGGCTGAAAAAGAAACAGGGCGAGGAAATAGCGTTCATGCTCGGTCTTTCTGTCACAGACTCACAGTACATAGGCAGAATGGGTTATCAGAAGTCCATGCGCTACGGCGGCAAAAAGGTCTTTATCTGTACAGAAAAGCGCATACACAACGGCGAGCGGGTAGAGCCATGCACGGACAAGCCGCCGCATATTCACATCATGGTACAGGGGTACGGCGCAAGCACCGCCGCAGAGCGCATCATACAGAGCGTGCGGAAAGGCAATCCAGACTGCAAATGCCACAAGCAGCACTTGAAAACGGCAGAGCAGACAGCGCAGGCGGCGGCGTATATAGAGGGGCAAAGCTCTGTTTTGCGGCGGGTTTGAAAAGTGCTTTTGTACGTTTTCATTATGCCTTTGATAATCGCAAAGCATTGATACACAAGGATTTTCGGGTGGTTAAGGGGCGCTTTTCATTTGTTATGTAATATATATAGGCTTATAAGCGTTCTATACGCACTATACAGCTACACGGCTAAACCATCGAGCCAATATACAGCGATACGCCTTATACAACAGCTTGCAAAGCTGATGATATAGCAAACTAAAGAAAGGGGATTTTTTACAATGTCTCGACCGCCTATTCCAACGGAATTGAAAAAGAAGCACAGACGGGAGTATATGCGTAACTATCGCAAGCAGAAATTACAGCAGTCATTTGGTACAGCTTTTCAGCGTACCCCCTCACCCCTCACGGCAGAGGGTACGCACAACAACACAGCGGACAAGATGAAAGGAGAAAAACAGGTATGAACACAAACAACGGATTGCCGTCTGGATGGACGGTCATGCAGCAGCCCAAATGGAAGCCTTATGCGCTGCAAAGTCTGATTGACACCAACCCCTACCCCACCGCCCTTGCCAAGCTGCAAAAGCAGAAAGAGGACTGCGGCTATACAGACAAGTGGTATCAAGACGAATTGCGGAAGATGAACAAGGAGTGGCGGAACAAGGTGCAGAGCGCCATTGAGGAAAATAGCCGCTACATTGACGAGCAGCGGGCAGAAATCGCAAAGGTAAGAGCCACCAACTTTGAGCACCGCTATACAGAACGTGACTACGCCGATTTGCAGTTTATGCAGAGACTTATCAAGACCCGCATTACAGCCGAGGGGCAGAACAACGGCGTACTGATTGGGCGCATTGTAGACGATTACATCAATACGCAGGTCGGCGCAAGGGCAATCATGTTCTTGTCTGGTGACAGCGAGGTAGGCAAGCTGCTGCAAGACTACTATCCGAGAGCGGCGCAGAATGCGAAGTCGGCGGCAGAGTTGCAGTTTGAAAAGGATAAGGCGGCAGAACTGGATAGACTGGAAAGCGCACTTATTCCATTCTTACAGGCAAATATCATTGGCGGCGGAATGCTGAAAGCGGCAGAGGAAAGAGTGACCGCAGATATTGTAAAACAGGGTGACGAACTCTATTTTAGTGACGAGGCAGACGAGGACGAAAAGGGAAAGGAGAAAGGCTATGTTTACAGACCGCTTTGAAATTCAGAAAAAGGATTACAGTTACAGCGCACAGGTCAATTTCGCAGAGTGCAGAGAGAAAGTAAAGATTGACCCAAATGCAACCGTATGTGTAGACTTTATGAAAGAGGAACAGGAGAAAAAGGCGGTAAAAACCGCTGAAAGTCCGCATACAGTCGCACAAAGTACACAGCAGGACAGCGCAAAACCCACGCTCTCGCCGCGAGAAACAAGCGAGATGGCGTTAGAAGCTGACGATACCGTTACTATGCCAGACAGCACAGAAAACAGCGAGACACGCCACGAGAGCAAGGAAAGAGTATCTAACTTTGCAAATGCGAGGGTATTTTAGGCAATAAGAGAGGGCGTGGAAAGGGTACGATATGGGCGAGAACAGCGAAATCAAGCAAATAAATATTTTTAGGGGGTATTTCTTCTATGGACGATAGGACGAATATGGCGCTTGAGCGGATAGCTGGACTAACAGTCAAGCAGTCCGCTTTTCTCATGGAATACGCCAAGACAGAAAACCTTTCACAGGCTTGCAGAGTGGCGGGTATCAACCGCTCGACAGGCTATAAGTATCTCGAAAACGAGGACTTTCAAGCAGCATTGGAGCAGACAAAGAATAAAATCGTCAATGCAGCGTGGACGAAGCTATCCAGCCAGCTTGAAAAAGCGGTCGATAAGGTCGTTGCAGTATTGGACGACCCAAAGGCAAGCGTAAACGCAAGGCTGAGAGCAACGGAGCTGATTTTCAATTATGCGTCACGCTATGCGGACAGCAGAGATATTCTCTCTCGCATGGAACGATTGGAGGACAGCTTGAATGCAGAATAAGGTGTTGCAGAACAGATTGAAGCGGCTTGAGCGGCGGGCGAACAAGGGCAAGACACACTTTGTCTTTTTCGGACAGCCGAAGCGGTCAGAGTTGGCGAAGCTGCCGCCGAATGCAAAGGTGATTATCTTTGTAG
>CALEJX010000467.1 GCA_937898375.1 uncultured Ruminococcus sp. | reverse complement strand
GCGCAGTCTATGTAGATAACGTTTCTCAGTATGACGTTCTGTCCGTCGGGAAGTCTTGCCGAACGCATAAGCTCTATCTCATCGGAATTTATCCTGTCAAGCATTGCCTTTATCTTGTCGGCCTGAAACGGCTTGCAGAGATAGTAGCAGGCGTTGAGGTCATAGCTTTCGCTTGCGAACTCGTTGCTTGAAGTGCCGAATGCGATATGCACGTTTTTATCTGTTTCACGAAGCTTTCTTGCCACCTCGATACCTGTTGTCTCCCCCATGAAAATATCAAGCACCACAAGGTCATAGTAGCCGATTTTCCAAAGTGCCAAAAAGCTTTCGCCACTTGAAAATGTATCTATCTGACAACTGTGAGCGGTCTGCTCAGAAATATATTCACGAAGAAGCGCAAGGTCGTTTTTGTTATCGTCTACCAATGCCACTTTCATACTGTAAAAACCCTTTCGTATACATGATTTCTTAATATATGATAACACAAATTAATGCAAAATTCAAGCATTATTCATTGGCTTGCATACCGTTTGTGCATATTTTTGACCGTTTGTGTCATAATTTTACCGCTTGTGCAAAATTTATTGACAAAATGTGTAGCCCATGTTAAAATAATTGTGGTGTTTTTATGCGCTGAACATAAAACATGAAATATCAACAATTATTATGGAGGAATTAGGATGAAAAAGAAGTTAGTCAGTCTTTTAGTGGCTGTTGGCATAGCCGCAGGCGTTGCACCTGTTTCTGTTTTTGCCGACGGCACAGAGGTCTGGGACGGTTCTATAGCGGAAGATTTTGCAGGCGGAACAGGAACAAAGGACGACCCATATGAGATAGCAACAGGCGCACAGCTTGCATATCTTGGGGAAAATGTAAAATCGGGAACATATGGTGAAAAATATGCGGACACATACTTTGAGCTTACAGAAGATATCGACCTTGGCGGAAAAGAGTGGACTCCGATAGCTTACACTGCGGCTGACCTTGTTATGGGAGGTCTGGCATATTATGTTTTCGCAGGAAATTTTGACGGAAATGGTCATACTATTAAAAATCTTACCATTGGAACAGAAGCCTCGCCATATAGCGGCGACGTATGCGGTCTGTTCGGCGCAACTAGCGGTACTATCGAGGACGTGGTTCTTGAAAATGTTTCTATAAACTATGTTGGCGGAAAGCACAGCAGCGGATATGGCTTCCGCATGGGCGGTGCGCTGGTAGGCTATTCTATGGGTGATGTAGTGAATTGTACTGTTATCGGTCTTGACATGAAAGCCGGTACTGACGGCGGCTTTGTTGTTTTTAACAGCGTGGGCGGATTAGTCGGAGTTCAGGACGGCGAAACAACAGTGAGCCACAGCCGTGTTTCAGGAAAGATATCGGAAACGTCAAAGCAGGGCGATGTCGGCGGTTTTGTTGGTATGCTTGTAAGCGGGTCATCTGCTAAATATTGCGGCGCAGACGTTTCTGTAGAAGTAACAGGAGACGGACGTGGAAGCACAGTGGGCGGTTTCGTTGGCATAGGAAACGGAGAAACAACTGACAAAACATTGATAGAAAAGTGCTATGCCACAGGCAACATAACAGGCGCAGAATATGCAGGCGGTTTTGTTGGAAATCTCTCAGGTCTTAATATCGATAACTGCTATGCAACTGGTGATGTAAGCAAATCAGCAGTAGGCGCTTCATTCCTTGGAACTGACGCTTCAAGCTATTCCTATTATGGTACTGTAAAGAATTGCTATGCAACAGGTCTTGTATCTGACATTTCTTTATCCGCATACGCTTTCGCAATGCAGAGCAAAATGGAGAGAAGCAAGTTTGAAAATTGTTATTATAATGCGAAAAATACAGCAAATGCCGCTGAAAGCGCTTTGCCAAATACTATAGACGATATGAAGAAAGACGAGTTCGTTGATAAGCTTGGAAGTGAAGCTTGGATAAAGCGTGATAACGATACTCCTGCCTGCGGTGCTGAGCCTGCTGACTACAGCAAGGTCGATGAAGCCCTTGGCAAGATACCTGCCGACCTTTCTATCTTCACTGACGAAAGCGTTGCAAATTTGAACAGTGCAGTTGCGGCTGTAAGAAGATACAAGAATCTTGTACATCAGGCTGACGTTGACAAAATGGCAGAGGACGTAAACAAGGCTGTTGCGGCTCTTGAAGCTAAGCCTGACGAGCCTGTTACATCACAGCCTGACAGCGAGAATAGCTCTGATAATTCATCAGATACAAGCAGTTCCGCTTCTGACAGCTCGTCTTCTGACAGCAAGTCAGACAGCAATGCAGAAAGTAAAGCAGACAGCAAGTCAGACAGCAGCTCAAAGGCGGCTTCAAACGCTTCTAACACCAACCCGTCAACAGGCGTTGCAGGCGGAGCATTCGCACTTGCACTTCTGAGCGGTGCGGCTGTTGTTATGGCGAAGAAGAAAAAGTAAAATGACCTTGATACATGACCTTGTAACAAAATCTGTAATATAAATCAATGGAAAATACAAGCATTATTCATCGTTTTACTACCGCTTGTGCAGAATTTTGACCGCTTGTGTCTAAATAGTTGAAAAAAAGTTGCCGCTCTGCTATCATAATAGTAACAGGGCGGCTTTTTATGCCGAACTGTAAGTATGATCTGAGGTCATATAAGTTTTTGGGAGGATAAATATGAAAAAGACAAGAATTTTAAGCACTATGCTCGCTGCAGTGGTATGTATGGCATCACTGCCTGCTATAAACGTATTTGCGGCAAATCAGCAGAGAACTGCAACTCTTGACCTTACAAAGGCAGAGTTTGCAACAGACCAGAAAAATGATGATGAGGGCTGGAGCTGGGACGCCGCAACTTCAACACTTACTCTTGACAATGTGGATTTTTCTACAGGTAACAAGGAAAGTATATATGCTGACGGCGCAAAGTCAATGACCATTCTTTTCAAGGGCGAAAACAAACTTACATCATCGAATACTGTTATCGGCAGGGCAGATAAATGCTCAGATGATACTGTTTTGACTTTGAAAGGCGAGAATAAGGAAAGTAAGCTTAGTCTTACAGAAACAGGTGATCTTCCAACAATAGACCAGCCTAATATCACTTTTGAATCAGGTACAGTTGATATTCAGGGAGGTGCAGC
>CALEJX010000466.1 GCA_937898375.1 uncultured Ruminococcus sp. | reverse complement strand
AAACTATCACTGAAGCACTTGTAAAGGGCGAAAAGGTATCTATCGTAGGTTTTGGTGCATTTGAGGTAAGAGACCGTGCAGCTAAGGATTCTATCAATCCTGCAACAAAGAAGCCTATTCACGTTCCTGCAAAGAAAGTTCCTGCATTCAAGGCAGGCAAGGCTCTTAAAGAGGCTGTGGATAAGTAATTAGCAACACTTTTTAAAGGAGAGATTTTACAATGGCTGAAAAGAAGATCGCTGCTGACAAGAAAGCAGAAGAAGCTGTAAAGGAAGTTGAAGCTGAGGTAAAGGCTGTCGCTGAAAAGACAAGCGCCGCAGTAAAGGAAAAGGCAAAGAAAGCTGTCAAGACAGCGGAAAAGGCTGTAAAGACCGCAGCAAAGGCAACAAAGGAAAAGAAAGAAACTGTAAAGAAAGCAGTTGAAGCTGAGATAAAGGACGAAGTATTCGTTCAGTTCGCAGGCGGAGAGATAAATGTTGAGTCTGTAGTGGCTGCTGCAAAGGCTGACTATAAGTCTAAGGGTCACAGAACGCCAAAGAACATTGCAGTATACATCAAGCCTGAAGAGGGCGTTGCCTATTACACTGTAAAGGGCGTAGGCTCAGAGGATTATAAGGTAGAGCTTTAAGTCACTCGCTGAGGCAGGCATTTTTTACTTGGATATTCGTAGGGGCGACCTTTGGTCGCCCGCTATTGTATACAAATGCCTGTTGCTTGACACGCTCTATATGATAAAACTGATAAGACGAGTAAAGCGGAGGACAACACCTCCGCTTTTTTGCATATAAACAGAAAGTGCAGCATATTTCCATGCTGCACCTTCTGCGTTATTTAAGAAATAGTAAAACACATTACTGCGGTGGCGTCGAGAAGAATGTCTGCCATGCGTAGCCCTTTGTGCCGTTGTATTCAACATAATACCAGCCGTTTTCGTTGCGGTAGTATTTGCAGGTCGCACCCGACGGGATAGTCAGAAGATTTTCGCTGCTTGATGTAGGCTGTGGGTGGAGATAAACTGCGCTTATGCACTGGATATCTCCAACAGCGTCGCCGCTGTCATCTTCATCGTCACCCTTGTAAGGGTCTTCATCAGGCTCAGTGGTCTTTTTGGACTTTTTCGTCTCCTTCGGCTCTTCCGAAGTGGTGGTGGTCTTTGGCGGAATGTATTCCGTAGAAGTTATAGTACCTGTCTTTTTCGGAGTGGTGTTAGTGTTCACAAAAAGAGTTTTTGCAAATATCATTATTACTATGGCTACCACAAGTATAGTCAGCAAAATTGCGATTATACCCTTTACTGTAGGGGTCAGCCAAGTGGAGTTATCCTGCTGCTGAGGTCTGTTCTGACCCTGCGGTCTGTGCTGCTGCTCAGGACGATAGTAGTAGCCTTTGTTGTTTCTGTTGTCAGGCATTATTTATATTCTTCCTTTCGGTCGTTATCTGAAATTCGACACATTTCGTGTCCATATCTTTAATTATACAGAATATGAGCCGTTCTGTCAATTAAAATTCGGTTACGATTTACAATTACTTTATAACAATATGGTGTAAACAAAAGGGTATTTTTATGAGCCTGATGTGAAAGTTATCAAAGTAGATATAGATAACGTTTACTTGCAGGTGTGTTTTGTCACAAAGGGAAAAAATATGTTAATAAATTTTCATAACCCTTTTATTTGTATATATAATATGCTATAATAATAACAAATATGAGAATTTTAATATTTTCAGTATGCTGTAAGGAGATTGATGAAAATGAATATTGCCGTTGCCCAATCAGGAGGACCGACCTGTGCTATCAATGCTTCGCTGGTGGGAGTTTTCAAGCAGGCTGTGAAAACTCCGCAGATAGACGCCGTTTTCGGCTCGCTTAATGGTATCGAGGGTATCATAAATGACCAGCTAATGGATCTTAAGCTCGTTATAAAAACAAACGAGGATATGGAACTTTTAAGACAGACCCCGTCAACAGTTCTCGGCTCATGCCGTTATAAGCTCCCTGACGTTGAGGAGGGCGGCGAAACTTACGAGCGTATCTTGAACTGCCTTGAAAAGCATAGGATAGAAGCTTTCTTTTATATCGGCGGCAACGATTCTATGGATACCGTGGCAAAGCTTTCCGATTATCTTTCGGCAAGAAATTCAAAGATAAGAGTTATCGGTATTCCAAAGACTATAGATAACGACCTGCCTGTAACAGACCATACCCCTGGATTCGGCTCAGCGGCAAAGTATGTTGCCGCAACAGTTCAGGAGATAATCCGTGACAGTTCAGTTTATTCTATCGAGTCCGTCACTATCGTTGAGATAATGGGCAGACACGCAGGCTGGCTCACAGCTTCCACCTGCGTCCTCAGAGCAAATGACGAGATAGCCCCTCACCTTATCTATCTCCCTGAAAATAACTTCACCGCCGAAAAGTTCCTTGAGGACGTAAGAAACCAAATGGCAAAGCATAAAGCCGTTATCGTTGCAGTTTCCGAGGGCGTAAAGCTCAAGGGCGAGGAAAACAAGCCGAGAGTTGTGGATAATTTCGGTCATGAGTATCTCTCAGGCATAGGAAAGACCCTTGAACAGCTCGTTAAAGAGAATATCGGCTGTAAAGTCCGTTCTATCGAGCTTAATGTTATGCAGAGATGTTCTTCTCATATCTGCTCAAAGACGGATATAGACGAGGCTGAGGAAATAGGCTCAGCAGGTGTAAGAGCGGCTCTTGCAGGAGAAACAGGCAAAATGATGATATTCAAGCGCATCAGCGACGTGCCTTACGTTGTGACAGTTGACAGCGTTGACGCACATGACGCCGCAAATAAGGAAAAATTCTTCCCTGCTCAGTGGATAACCGAGGACGGCAATGATGTAAAGCCTGAAGCCGTAAGGTACTTCCTGCCTCTTATCCAAGGCGAGGTAAAAATAGCAATGAAAAACGGTATGCCCGTTCATTTCAAGCTGTAAGCGTAAATGCGTTTTTATGCGTAGGGGCGACCTTGGGTCGCCGCAGTCTGTAGCAAAAGTGTCAT
>CALEJX010000465.1 GCA_937898375.1 uncultured Ruminococcus sp. | reverse complement strand
GTCACGATATAAACATTTATAGAGCGCACTATCTCATGCTCAACAGGCTTGCCGTCAAGGTTTACCTTGCGTATGCTCTTAGGGTGGATATAAGAATGAAGCTCCTTTATCATGGTCTTGAAAAGCACCATTATTCTGGACACCTTTATGCCGCCGCCCGTACTGCCTGCACAAGCGCCTATAAACATTACAAGCACAAGCACAGTTCGGCATATCTGCGGCCACAGGTTGAAGTCAGTGCTTGAAAAGCCCGTACTTGTAATAAGTGACGCCACCTGAAACACAGTCTTTGTGAGTGCGTCAAAAATGCTTGCACATTGATCAAGGATATTGGCAAAAATTATCGCAGACGCAATAAAGAAAATCGCAAAATAGCAGCGCACCTCTTCCATTTTGAACGCTTTTTTAAAGTGTCTGTATATAATATAATAATATGCGTTGAAGTTTACTCCGAAAAGTATC
This sequence comes from uncultured Ruminococcus sp., assembly GCA_937898375.1. GTDB lineage: Bacteria > Bacillota > Clostridia > Oscillospirales > Ruminococcaceae > Hominimerdicola. Next base: position 4,995 of record CALEJX010000465.1, on the reverse strand, counting down.
ATGAATATGGCAACTACCCACTGCAAATACGGCGAATAGCTTGCAAAGCTGTCGTTCTTGATACCAAATCCACCTGTGCCAGCCGTTCCAACGGCGGTGCAAATGCTGTCAAACACAGGCATTCTGCCGATAATAAGGAAAATAAATTCCAGTATGGTCATGCCAAAATAGATTATATAAAGTATCCTTGCAGTATATTTCATCTTAGGCACAAGCTTGCCCACAGACGGGCCAGGGCTTTCTGCCCTCATAAGGTTTATGTTCGAGCCGCCGCTCAGTGGTATGATAGCAAGCAGGAACACGAGAACTCCCATGCCGCCTATCCAATGTGTGAAGCTTCGCCAGAAAAGTGCAGTATGCGAAAGCGCTTCAACGTCTGTTAGGATAGTTGCACCTGTTGTTGTAAAGCCTGAAACTGTTTCAAACAAAGCGTCCGTAAACTTTGGTATCTCTCCGCTTATCCAAAACGGCATACAGCCCACAAGGCTCATGACTATCCAGCTCAGTGATGTGGCTATACAACCCTCTTTGAGATAGAAAACATAGTTTTTAGGCTTTCTCCAAGCCATTACCACGCCGAAAGCAAGGCACACAAGTGCTGTTCCAAGATAATAAAGTCCCTCGCCCTCGCCGTAGACTATAGACACTATGCACGGAAGCAGCAGGAAGCAGGCTTCCACTCGCATAACATGTCCTAAAATATATCGAATGATCGAACTGTTCATATTCCCTCCACTATTTCAGAATATCCGTGATGTCGTTAAATCCCGTATGAGTGGTGACAACCATTACAGTGTCGCCTTTCTCGATAGTATCCTGACCGCTTGGGATAATGATCTTGCCGTTTCGGTTTATGAACGCCACAAGAAGATGTCTTTTCAAATTAAGATCCTGAAGCTGTGTGCCTGTGACCTCCGACTCCTGATCCACCTTGAACTCGATAGCTTCTACTCTGTGGTCGAAAAGGTGATAGAGCGTTTCGATATTGCTGTCGCCCGATTCGTTTTTCGCACGGACGTAGGCTATTATCGCCTCAGAAGTGATATATCTCGGATATACCACGCTTCCAAGGTCAAGTCTGCTTATAACGTCCTTGAAGTTTATCCTGTTTATCTTTGTGATAGTCTTTGCATTTGACACCTGTCTTGCATGGAGGGTGAGCAGGATATTTTCCTCATCTATTCCTGTAAGAGCCACAAAGGACTCTGCATACTCTATTCCCTCTTCCTTAAGAAGCTCCTCGTCAGTGCCGTCGCCGTTTATTATTATCGCCTTTGGCAGAAGCACGCTGAGATCCTCACAGCGCTGTCTGTCGCTCTCGATTATCTTGACGTTGATGCCCATGCCAATAAGGCGTTTTGCAAGATAATAAGCCGCCTTTCCGCCGCCTATTATCATTGTGTTCTTTACCTGATTGGTCTTTACGCTGATATCCTCAAAGAAAGTTCTTGAAAAGTTTCTCGGAGTACAGAATGAGATAACGTCATTCTTTTTCATTGTGAAATCACCTGACGGGATATATATTTCGCCCTCTCTCTCAACAGCGCATATAAGCAGGCTTGTCGCCGTTTTGCGGCTAAGCTCTGCGATAGTAGTGCCATCAAGAGGGTTGCCCTCAGGTATCTTATACTTTATAAGCTCTGCCTGACCATTAGCAAAAGTGTTAACCTCAAGCGCTGTAGGCAGACAAAGTATTCTTGACGCTTCTCTTGAAGCCTCAAGCTCAGGGTTTATGACCATTGCAAGACCAAGTTTCTCTCTGAGATAGCCTATCTCCTTGCTGTAGTCAGGAGTTCTTACTCTTGCGATAGCCGCACACTTTGCCACTCTCTTTGCAAGAGTACAGCAAAGCAGATTAAGCTCGTCAGACTCAGTGACGGATATTATAAGGTCGGCGTTCTCTATGCCTGCGTCCTGCTGAACGCTGAAGCTTGCGCCGTTTCCTACGATACCCATAATATCATAAAGACCGCTGAGTTCCTGTATCTTTTTTGCATTCTTATCGATTATCGTAATGTCGTGACCCTCTTTAACAAGCTGTTCAACAAGGGTCGTACCTACCTTTCCGCATCCCACTATGATAATGTTCAAGCCGCCTGCGGACTTCTTTGTTTTACTCATATTTTTCCTCCCACTGAACGGCAATTTGCCATTCACAGCAGTTCTCTGCACTTCTTCACTTCACAAAGCAGAGCCTGTCTATCAAAAGCGTATAATCCCATATGATATAATGTATCACTATGCTGTTAACAATATGTTAATGTATAGTAAAGATATTAATAAGATTTAGACTTATTCTTGCTATTGTTAGCTTTCCACAATATTCTATATTTTTGTCTGTAAAAACTGTGCTTAACACATATCAATAAATGAAACTGTGCCGCCGATCTACACCGACAGCACAGCTCAATTAAGAAAGAATGATTTGGAAGAATTACTCTACATTTTTGAGTGCCTCGTCAAGAGGTACTTTCTTTACACGCCTTGTAAGAATGAATGCCACCACTGCATAAGCCACAATGCCGAACAGCGGAACTTCGACAAATATATACGCAGGAATGTAATATGGCAGCCAGCCTGAATACTGAGCGAACGCCGCAATAAAGATATATTTCAGCGTTACGTTTACCAGCGGAACAGAAAGTATCAGCGAAGCGATAACAACGATAGATGTTGTCGTTATGTAAAGGCTGTTTATCTCTCTGTTATTATATCCCAATATCTTTGTCATAGAGATAGACTGGCTGTTTTTTTCGATGACCACTTTTGAAAGCAGGTAAATGATAAGCATGAACGTTATAATGCCTGCGCCTGCAAAAGCAGATATCATTGAGCCCATTGAAACGATAAGCTGACGTGAAGTCTTTGTCATATCGTCCTTTGTGATAGTGGTTGCGATATAAAGATCGTCTATATCCTTTATCTTTGTGTTTGAAAAATATCCGTTAAAGTAGCCGTCCTCAAGGTCAAAGGTCTTTATGAACTCGCTGTCTGTCATATAAACTGCGATAGAAGCCGGCTCGTCATAGATACCCTCTACTTTGAAAGTATACTTCTTATCGCCGTAAGACTCTTTCATAGTGAGTTCATCACCGACGTTTATGCCAAACTTCTGTGAATAGCCGTCAGAGATATAAACTCCGTCGCCATTGATGTCAGCCTTTACGAACTTGCTGTCTTTCTGAATACCGTAGACTGTTACATTTTCTTCTTTGAGCTTATCGTCAACAGTTTTCATAGAGCCTGCGCAGTATTTCTCAGCGCCCTTTGTTTCTGTTTCAACAGGAGTTTTCAGAACATACTGATACTTTGCTATCATGTTGTCCTCGATAACTTCTTGATAATGGAGAAGCAATGGCTTCATTGCAAGACCGAAGAAAATTATAACGCTTGCAAAAAGTACGCCAACGAATATCGTCACATAGTTAGGAATGTTCTGGAAAATAACTCTAAGTCTGAAACGCTTCAAAATGCCTATCTTTGTGTTGAGCTTGAAAGCCTTTTTCTTTTGACGCTTTTTAAGGTCACGTCTAAGAAATTTCAGCGGTGAAAGGCTCAGCTTGTCAACAAGCATAACAAGGTTTATAACAAAGAGTATCACAAGCGGGATAACAGTTGTCTTTACAAATGCCTCAGCATTCCAAAGGGTAACATATGTTGGCAAGCTGTAGCTTCCGTAGTATGCGCTTACAGCAAATTCCTTGAAAGCTGTGTAGCCAAGGATATTACCAACAACTGCCGCCGCAAGAACAACTATCATAGGCGTTGTAAGATAGTGTCTTACAAGCTCGCCCTTTGTATAACCTGACGCTCTCAGCGTACCGATAACGTTTGCTTCCTTTGCGATAGTGTTTCCTGTTGTTATTGCGAAAATAAATGCGATTATCACCATGAAAAGATACAGGAACACAGCGATCATAGTGCTGTCGCCCTTGATATCGTCGCCTGTGAAGTGGATAGCCTGATTTGAATATTCAGGAATGAACTGAGTGAGCGGTGAAATGCCGTTTATGTGCTTCATAAGCTCCTCAGCCATATCCTGCGCTTGCTTATCGTCAGCAGGTGCTTTATCATATTTCCATGAGTAGCTGTAGTGGAGATTAGCTTCGCCGTAATCGTCAAAAAGCGTATCGGTGATGATAGCAACGCCGAATTTAACAGCGTCGAACATTGTGTCAGACGGATTTGAATAAAGTGCACTGTAATCAGAAAGAGCAACAAGACCTGTTATTTTCAGCTTCTTGCCGCCAACTGTAATGCTGTCGCCTATTTTAAGCTCGTTGTTTTCAGCATACATTCTGTCAAGAGCTATCTCCTTATCATTAGAAGCAAGCTCGCCGTCCATTATACATATCTTGTCGATATCAGTGCGGTTCTTGAAAAGTCTGATAGTGCTGTCGACTTCCTTGGTCTCTTCATCAAGATAGAAGTTTTCGTATACCTTTACTTTCTCCTTGCCGTCCTCTATCTTTTTGATAGTGTCGCTATCGGCTTTCTGAAGAAGCTCAAAGTTTCCGCTTTCAATATTGTATTTCTCAAAGCTTTCATCATAAGCCACAGACATACTGCCTGCCGCAACGAGGAAGCCTGATACAATGCCTATCATCATTGTAATGAACAGGAAAAGAACTATGTATTTTCCCATTTCGCCCTTAAGCTCTCTGGGCAGACGCTTGATAAGAGGGTTTCTCATGCTGACCCTCCTTACCAATCAAGCTCTGCGGCTGTGAGCTTAGTTTCGTTAAGATAGTTCTTTCTTATCATGCCGTCTCTTAGCGTTACAACTCTATCAGCCATTTGCTTTATAGCGTCATTGTGCGTTACCATTATGATAGTGTTGCCAAACTTCTTGTTTACGTCCTCTATAAGCTGCAAGATCTCCTTGGAGGTATTGTAATCAAGTGCACCTGTAGGCTCATCGCATAGCAGGATATCAGGGTTCTTGACAATAGCTCTGCCGATAGCAGTTCTCTGCTGCTGACCGCCTGAAAGCTG
>CALEJX010000464.1 GCA_937898375.1 uncultured Ruminococcus sp. | reverse complement strand
AGAAGATATGGCAGAAGCTGTAAAGCTTTTAAGAGAGAAAATTTAGTTTATCAAAAGGAGTATCGCTCACCAAAGGGCTGTACTCCTTTATTTTATTTATAAGAACGCTGTCAGCAGTGCAGGCTTTCAGCTGAGCTTTTTTTGCAACAGTCGAGTGTGCATAACCTATGGTGAAGATAAGAGCGTGGCCACTTGGAAGCTCATAGAGACCGTTTTTCGTTATTTTGTCGGCATATGACTTGTGTATCTCGGCGGCTTTTGATATAAGCTCGTCAGGGTCGGCGGCGATTATGGCAAGTTCTGTGGTGCGGCGTGTTTCCCCTTTCGGAAGCCTGAAATATATGTTTATCGTGCCTGCACCTGTTAGCGCTACATCCACCTCAATGTTCCCCTCAGATATTTTTATAAGCCCTGTCTCTCTGAGAATGAACATAAGCTCGGACAGAAATTCCTCGCTTCTAGGGCTGTTTTTCTCGAAATCTGTAAAAGAAATGTTCATTATCCGCATATCTTTTTCGTTGAGGATTATTTTTATTTCAAGCTCTGACAGCCTTTTTATCTCCAAAACAAACACCCCTTATGTACAATGTCAGCCTGCGCTGTATCATTATACTCATAAGGGGTGTCTTATGTGAAATTTTGTTTATGAAAGCTGGTCGGAAAGCTCAGCCCACTCGTCCATTTTCTGGTCAAGGGCGGTCTTGGCTTCTTCAAGCTCTTTGCATTTCTCACTCATTTTGCTATAGTCGGAAGCTATCTCAGGGTCAGATATGGCATTTTCAAGTTCAAATATCAGAACTTCCGTATCCTCGATCTCCTTTTCAAGCTCTCTTATGCGATTGCGCTTCTGTGCGTCGGTGGCACGCTGTTCTTTGCTGCGGTATTGCCTTGCCTTATTCTCTTTGTATGCTTTTTCCTCCTCAGCACGCTTTATCTCAGCTTCGCTCTGCGCCTTAAGCTGACGGGCAGCGTTTACCGCATCGCTGTATGCGTCAAAGTTGCCCTCATATGAGTTCACCTCGTCATGCTTAACCTCGATTATCCTGCTTGCCACCTTGTTGAGCAGGTATCTGTCATGAGATACAAGAATTATCGTTCCGCCAAACTCTGCCAAAGCGTCCTCCAGCACTTCTTTTGTGCTTAGGTCAAGGTGGTTTGTCGGCTCGTCAAGCACAAGCACATTTCCACGGTTGAGCGCCATTATAGCAAAACAAAGCTTCGCTCTTTCTCCACCACTGAGAACAGAGATAGGCTTGAAAACATTTTCACCTGTAAGCAGAACTGCGCCCAGCACGTTTCTTGCCTGCTGTTCAGAAAGCCTTGGATATCTGTCCATTATTTCTTCAAGCACTGTCTTATGTGGGTTAAGTATAGCGTGTTCCTGCTCAAAGTAGGATATCTTCACGTTTCCGCCCCAGCTTATATTTCCGCCTTCGTGTGGGATAATCCCTTGGATAAGCTTAAGTATAGAGGTCTTTCCGATACCATTTGCACCAATTATGGCGACGTGTTCGCCGCGGCGAACGTTCATGGTAAGAGACTTTATTAGCACTTTTTTGTCAGCACCCTCGCCGACTACCAGCGGACAATCCACAACTCTTACGATATCCTTTGTTGGTTCGATATCATATTCAAGCTTTATCTTCGGCGGTTTTGTGTACATAAGCGGCTTGTCAATACGCTTGATACGATCAAGCATATGCTGTCTTGACTTCGCCATTTTTGATGTGGAAGCCCTAACGAGATTTTTTGCAACATAGTCATCCAGCTTTGCAATCTCTTTCTGCTGAGCTTCATATTCTTTAAGCTGACGCTCTGAGTTCATTTGCTTTTGCACAAGATAGGAAGAATAGTCGCCACGATATGATGTGAGCCTGCCTTGCTCTATCTCGCATATCCTCGTACAGACCTTGTTTAGAAAATATCTGTCGTGGGAAACTATGATGATCGCACCCTTGTAGCCTTTAAGATAGTCCTCAAGCCACATGAGCGTTTCAAAATCAAGGTGATTGGTAGGCTCGTCAAGTATAAGCAGATTTGGTTCTTCAAGAAGAAGTTTCGCCAGCGCAAGACGTGTTTTCTCGCCGCCTGAAAGGGTAGAAATGACCCTGTCTGTAGGCGTTGAGCCGAAGCCCATGCCGTTAAGCACCTGCTTTATTTTTACATCTATCCTATAGCCGTCACGAGCCTCAAAGTATGAAGATAGCTCGGCGTATTCATGGCTTATGCTGTCGATATCGCCGCCCTCTGCCATTTTCTTTTCAAGAACTTTCATTTTCTCCAAAGTTTCAAGTAGGGGAGCAAAAGCGTTCTTCATTTCCTCACCTATGGTAAGCTCAGAATTAAGTCCGCTGTTCTGCCTTAAAAAGCCAATGGAAGCCTTGCCTGCGATATTCACAGAGCCTAGCCCCTCGGGGGTCTTGTCAAAGCCTTCACTGCCGGTGATTATGTTGAGCAGGGTCGACTTGCCGCAGCCGTTCACGCCTATAAGACCAACGGCTTCTCTGTCCTCAACTGTGAAATTTATATCCTTGAGCAGTGCCTGCCCATTGAAATATTTGTAAAGATGTTCAACATTTAATAACATTGCATATTTCTCCTGTAACAATTATCAGAACTTATTATACACTATTTTTTTCTTGATTTCAACCTTTTTTATTTTATTGCCGCACATACGCTATAAATATAAGCCATGCTTAATAAAAAAATATGAAAAAAGTGCGTAAAACTATGTACTTTTTGATCGATATGTGGTATAATGAAAACAAGTCTATAATTTTAGTCTTGATAGGCTGATTATTTTATCCGAAAGGACGGGTGATGTTAGGGTTGGAGCAGAAGCTTTCTTTGTATGGTTTTAATAATCTAACCAAGACCCTTAGCTTTAACATATATGATGTATGTTATGCCAAAACTGAAAGAGAACAAAAGGAGTATATCGCTTATATCGATGAGCAGTATAATTCAGAAAGGCTTACAAAAATTCTTTGCGATGTTACAGAAATGATAGGCGCAAGGATACTTAATATATCAAAACAGGATTATGAGCCGCAGGGTGCGTCTGTGAACGTGCTTATTGCGGAAAAAGCCCTTGACGAGGACAGTATCGACCCCTCGTGCAATCAGGGTAAAATAGGCGGTGACGTGCCTGAGATGATACATGCTCACCTCGACAAGAGCCATGTTACCGTTCACACATTCCCTGAATATCACCCTGACAATGCTATTTCCACATTCAGAGTGGATATAGACGTTTCCACCTGCGGAACTATCTCTCCGCTGAACGCACTGAATTATCTTATCGGCAGCTTTGATTCTGATATCATTACTATCGACTATCGTGTAAGAGGCTTTACCCGTGACGTTCTTGGAAAGAAGTTTTTTATCGACCATAAGATAACTTCTATTCAGGATTATATCGACAAGAATACGCTGACTAAATATGACGCAATAGACGTCAATGTTTATCAGTCAAACATTTTCCATACCAAGCTTCTCATCAAGGATATCGACTTGCAGAATTATCTGTTCAAGCAGGACGTATATGAGCTTACGCCGAAGCAAAGGCTTGACATCACAGATAGTCTGCGCCGTGAAATGATCGAGATATACAGCGGCATGAACATATACTGATGATAAGGTAGTGATAGATTTGAACTTGACACAGAATAACGCACCTGTGTATGAGGCTTTGAAAAAACATATGAGAAACAGAGTGGTGCGTCTTGACGTACCTGGTCACAAGGGCGGAAGAATGAATAAAGAGCTTCGTGACTTTTTGGGCGTGGATTGCCTGAAGTGCGACGTGAACTCTATGAAGCCCCTTGACAATCTCTGCCACCCTGTTTCTGTAATAAAGGACGCTGAAATGCTTGCCGCCGAGGCTTTTGGTGCAAAGCACGCTTTCTTCATCGTAAACGGCACTACTGCCGCAGTTCAGACAATGATATTTGCAAGCTGCAAGGCAGGGGACAAGATAATAATGCCGAGAAACGTTCACAGAAGCGCTATCAATGCACTTGTTGTGTGCGGTGCTATACCTGTTTATGTAAACCCCGGCACTAACAAACAGCTTGGAATACCTCTTGGAATGTCAGTTAAGGACGTTGAAAAAGCTATCAAGGAAAACCCTGACGCAAAGGCTGTTTTGGTGAACAACCCGACTTATTACGGAATTTGCTCAGATATAAAAAGTATCGTCAAGCTTGCCCATGAGCATGGTATGCTGGTGCTTGCAGACGAAGCACATGGCACTCATCTTTATTTTGGTGAGGGTCTGCCTTGCTCTGCAATGGCGGCTGGAGCAGATATGGCTGCGGTATCAATACACAAAACAGGCGGAAGCCTTACGCAGTCATCGCTTCTTCTTTGCGCTGATACTGTTTCAGAGGGTTATGTAAGACAGATAATAAACCTCACCCAGACCACAAGCGGCTCTTATCTGCTTATGGTATCCCTTGACCTTGCAAGAAAAAATCTTGCGCTCAACGGCAAGGAGCTTTTCAAAAAGGCAGTTGATTATGCCGATTATGCAAGGGAAGAGATAAACAAGATAGGCGGCTATTACGCTTTCGGACGGGAGCTTGAAAACGGCGACGATATTTTCGCTTTTGACAGCACAAAGCTTTCCGTTCACACAAGAGCCATGGGACTTGCAGGCGTTGAGGTCTATGACATTCTCCGTGACGATTATGACATTCAGATAGAGTTCGGTGATATTGGAAATATCCTTGCTATAGTTTCCGCAGGCGACAGAGAACTTGAGATAGAGCGTTTTATTTCCGCTCTGTCTGAGATAAAAAGGCTTTATTCAAAAGACCCGTCAGGAATGTTCGATCACGAGTATATCAACCCTATCGTTGAGATACCGCCGCAGCAAGCTTTCTACAGCGAGAAAAAGTCTGTGCCTATAGAAGAAAGCAACGGCATGATATGTGGAGAGTTCGTTATGTGCTATCCACCCGGAATACCTATCCTTGCCCCTGGTGAGAAGATAACTTCCGACATACTTAATTATATCGCATACTGTAAAGAAAAGGGCTGTTTCCTTACAGGTACGGAGGATCTTGAGATAAACAACATAAACGTAGTGGTAAATTCATAGAGAGGAGATACATTTTATGGATCTTTGGTTTACTGAGAAACATACGGACGATGTTAATTTCACCATTCGTGTAAAAAAACAGCTTTATTCTAAAAAAAGCTACTATCAGGAAATAGACGTTTTTGACACATATGAGTTCGGCAGAGTGCTTGTTCTTGACGGCTTTATAATGCTTACCGAAAAGGACGAGTTCATTTATCATGAAATGGTAACGGCAGTGCCTATGGCGGTCAATCCTGAGATAAAAAAAGTGCTTGTTATCGGTGCAGGCGACGGCGGAACTATCCGTGAGCTTTGCAGATATAATACTATCGAAAAGATAGATATGGTTGAGATAGACGAGCAGGTGGTAAATGTGTGCAAGGAGTATCTTCCACAGACAGCTTGTGCATTTGACGACCCAAGACTTACACTCTATATCGAGGACGGTCTAAAATTCGTTCGCCGCAAGGAAAACGAATATGACCTTATAATAGTTGACTCCACCGACCCGTTCGGACCGGGAGAGGGACTTTTCACAAAGGAGTTTTACGGCAACTGCTCAAAGGCGCTCACCGATTGCGGAATACTTATAAATCAGCATGAAAGCACTTATTACGATTCCTATGTGGATATGGTAAAGCGCACGCATAGAAGAATAGGCAGTGCGTTCCCAGTTTCAATGGTCTATCAGACACATATACCGACCTATCCGTCAGGTCATTGGCTTTTTGGTTTTGCTTCAAAAAATCTTCACCCTATTTATGACCTTAAAGCAGAAGAGTGGAAAAAATTCGGCATAAAGACAAGATATTATAACACAGAGCTTCACAAGGGCTGTTTCGCACTGCCGAATTACGTCCTTGATGTACTAGAGGACTGTGACTAAAGGAGAAAAGTATGGAAAAGAATGTTCATACCTTTATAGGCTGTGACTGTGAATATGATGATGCAAAGATAGTTCTTTTCGGCGCACCATATGACAGCACAACATCGTTCAGACCCGGCACAAGATTTGCAAGCTCTGCAATGCGCAATGAGAGCTTTGGCATTGAAACTTATTCCCCATATCAGGACAAAGATCTGCTTGATGTGAATGTGTTCGACAGCGGCGACCTTGAACTGCCTTTTGGCAATCCAGAGGGTGCACTGAGAGATATCCAAAGCCGTACAGCAGAAATACTTGCCGACGGCAAAGTTCCTTGCATGATAGGCGGAGAACATCTTGTTACACTCGGTGCAGTTAGAGCTGTGGCAGAGAAATATCCTGACCTGCATATCGTTCACTTTGACGCTCATGCAGACCTGAGAGATGATTATCTTGGTGTGAAAGAATCTCATGCCTGCGTGCTCCACAGATGTTGGGATATCGTGGGCGACGGAAAGATATATCAGTTCGGTATCAGGAGCGGCGACAGGGACGAGTTCAAGTTTGCAAAAGAGCACACGTTTATGGAAAAGTTCGGGTTCTTCAGACTTGACAGCATAGTGAAAAAGCTTCTGGGCAAGCCTGTTTACTTTACACTTGACCTTGACGTTCTTGACCCCTCAGAGTTCCCAGGCACGGGCACTCCAGAGGCAGGCGGAGTTACTTTCAAGGAGCTTATGTTTGCAGTGGAGGAAGTATCAAAGCTCAATATCGTGGGCTTTGATGTGAACGAGCTTTCCCCTGTGTACGATCAGACGGGACGTTCAACGGCACTTGCCTGCAAGCTGCTGAGAGAGATACTTTTGTATTTTTATAGATAAATAAGCATAAATAATAAAATGGAAAGGAATGATCTAATATGTCAAGAGCATTGATAATCGGTGCAGGCGGAGTTGCAGGTGTTGTTATACACAAGTGCTGTCAGAACAGCGAGGTATTTACTGATATCTGCATCGCCAGCAGAACAAAGTCAAAGTGCGATAAATTCAAGGAGGAACTTCAGGATAAGACAAAAACAAATATCACAACTGCACAGGTGAACGCTGACAACGTGCCTGAGCTGGTGGCTCTTATGAAAGAATATAAGCCTGATATTTGTATCAACGTGGCTCTGCCTTATCAGGATCTCCATATCATGGACGCTTGTCTTGAGTGTAAAGTAGATTATGTTGACACAGCAAACTACGAGCCTGAAGACACTGCAAAGTTTGAATATAAGTGGCAGTGGGCTTACAGAGAGAGATTTGAAAAGGCTGGTATCACAGCGCTTCTCGGCTCAGGCTTTGACCCAGGCGTAACAGGCGTTTTCTGTGCATATGCTCAGAAGCATTATTTTGATGAGATAAACTATATCGATATCCTCGATTGCAACGGCGGCGACCATGGCTATCCATTTGCTACAAACTTCAACCCAGAGATAAATATAAGAGAGGTTTCCGCAAAGGGCTCTTATATTCAGGATGGCAAGTGGGTAGAAACTGAGCCAATGGAGATAAAGAGAGTGTATAACTTTGATCAGGTGGGCGAAAAGGATATGTATCTGCTTCACCATGAGGAGCTTGAATCACTTGCTCTCAACATCAAGGGTATCAAGAGGATCCGTTTCTTTATGACATTCGGACAGAGTTATCTCGCACATCTTAAGTGCCTTGAGGACGTTGGAATGACCTCTATCGAGCCAATCGACTTTGAGGGCAAGAAGATAGTACCTTTACAGTTCCTTAAAGCTGTTCTTCCTGACCCAGCTTCACTTGGACCAAGAACAAAGGGCAAGACAAATATCGGCTGTATCTTCCAAGGCAAAAAGGACGGCAAGGACAGAAATTATTATGTTTACAACGTCTGCGATCATCAGGAGTGCTATAAGGAAGTTGGCTCACAGGCTATTTCCTACACAACAGGCGTGCCTGCAATGATAGGTGCGATGATGATACTCACAGGCAAGTGGAAAAAGCCGGGAGTACACAATATCGAGGAGTTTGATCCAGATCCGTTTATGGACGCACTTAACAAGTGGGGTCTGCCTTGGACGGAGAACTTTGATCCTGTTCTTGTTGACTAATATAAGGAGAACAAAAATGAAAATCGAAGAAGCTTTTGCAAGATATCTTGAACAAGATGTGCTTGTGTATACAGTTTCGCAGGGAGGTTCTCTCTCGTCCGTTATCGACTGCACTCTTGAAGAGATAGGCGACGGTTGGGTTAGAGTTACTCAGGGTGACGACAGAAACGAAAGTATCGTGAATACAAACAATATCATCAGGATAAGAGAGTATCCACGAAACAAAAACGGCAAAAAGAAAATGGTTTTTGATTAAAGGTGAGAAAAGTGAAAACCAAGACTAAAAAAATGATAGCACCTGTGGTGATAGTGGCTTTGATCTCTATCTACTACATTGGTATTGGCGTTATTTTCGCATACATGAACGGCGTTCCGACCCTTGCGAAGATAATCGCTTTGGTAGTCCCTGCATTGCTGACAGGCGTTGCGGTTACGGTGCTTATACAAAGAATAAAGGAAATAAAGAAAGGCGAAGACGATGATCTTAGTAAATACTGATTATATTTCGGGCAAAAAGCTTGAAATGCTGGGGCTTGTCAAAGGCTCAACTATCCAGACCAAAAACGTGGGCAAGGATATCATGCAGAGCTTTAAAAATCTTGTTGGCGGAGAACTTACCGCCTATAACGAAATGATGAATGACGCAAGAGCCCTTGCCACCAAAAGAATGGTGGGCGAAGCTGAACAAATGGGCGCTGACGCAGTTGTGAATATAAGGTATGCTTCATCTGCCATTGCGGCAGGTGCAGCTGAGGTCATTGCATACGGAACGGCAGTAAAATTTATGGGGGACGAGTAAATGATATTAATGATAGACGATGTTAAAATGGTAAATGCTGATATGTTTTACCCATATGTCAGCAAGGCGCTTGCTCATGACGCTGATTCTATAGCGAATGATGACAGCCTTTATGAGAAGCTCTGCGAAGTCGATGAGCCATTGGAAGTAATGATACATGACTTTGATGATATCCCAGAGGAGAGCCTTGAATTTGCCAAGAACGTTCTCAGCATTTTCATGGACGCAAGAATGAAAAACAAGAATATTACAGTAAACTTTATCAACGAGGACTCATATAAGTGAGCCATGGAGGACAAGAATGTTTGATATTTCCAAGGTAAAAACGCCTTGTTATGTTGTTGACGAGACAAAGCTTCTTCATAACCTGACTATTTTGGATAAGGTCATGGAGAGAACAGGCTGTAAAATACTTTTGGCACAGAAAGCCTTTTCCATGTACAGCACATATCCTATGATATCCAAGCACCTGAAAGGCACTACTGCCAGCGGTCTGTATGAAGCAAAGCTTGGCAGGGAGGAGTTTGACGGGGAAGTTCACGTTTACTCTCCTGCATACACTGAAAAGGACATGAAAGAGCTTGTTCAGATATGCGACCATATTGTGTTCAACTCGCCTAAACAGTGGCAGAAATTCAAGGATATCGTCGAGAACAGCGGCAGGAAGATATCCTGCGGAATAAGGTGCAACCCTGAGTATTCGGAGATAGAGACGGATATATACAATCCATGCTTCAAAAATTCAAGGCTTGGCACAACTCTCGATAACTTTGACGATAGTCTTATCGACGGCATAGAGGGCCTGCATTTTCACACCATGTGTGAGCAAGGTGCTGACGTGCTGAAAAGGACGATACCTCATATCGAGGAGAAGTTCGGCAAGTATCTTTACAATATGAAGTGGATAAATCTCGGAGGCGGACATCACATAACCCGTGATGACTATGATCTTGATATGCTTGTTGAGTGTGTGAACTATCTTCATGATAAATACGGCGTTCAGGTCTATCTGGAGCCTGGTGAAGCCGTGGCACTCAATGCAGGATATCTTGTTTCAGAGGTTATTGACACAGCTAAAAATGGCATGGATCTTGCTATTCTTGACGCTTCGGCAGCTTGCCATATGCCTGACGTTTTGGAAATGCCTTACAGACCGAATGTTATCGGCTCGGGTGTTGCAAATGAAAAGCCTTACACATACCGCCTTGGCGGTCCAACCTGTCTTGCAGGAGACATAATCGGGGATTATTCCTTTGATGAGCCGCTTAAAGAGGGTGACAGGCTTGTGTTCTGCGATATGGCTATATATTCCATGTGCAAGAACAACACATTCAATGGAATGCCTTTGCCGTCTATATATCTTCACAAGCTTGACGGCGAGTTGGAACTTATAAAAGAGTTCGGCTATGATGATTTTAAAATGAGATTATAATGAAAAAGCGGTCTGATTTTCGGTCAGACCGCTTTTTATGTTTTTTATCTATGCAAGGCAGTGTTTTTCAATTTCCTTCATAACGCTGTTGTCATTGTTTGAGCCTGTCATGAAATTTGCTACCTTTTTAATAGACTCGTGAGCGTTTGACATTGCAAAGCTGTAGTAAGAATTGTTGAGCATATCCACATCATTGAGATAATCGCCGAAAGCCATGGTTTCTTCATATCTCACGCCAATGCGGTTTTCTATAGTGCGCAGGGCAGTGCCTTTTGTCACGCCCTTGTTCATTATATCTGCCCAGTATTTGCCTGAAAGCTGAACGTTGAAATTATCTCCGAAACGTTCTTCGAGCTTGATGTAGCCGTCATTTTCAATGCCGCTTTCTTCAAATATCGCTATCTTGAAAATATCATCGTCAACAAGGGTGAGATCCTCCATTTTTACTTGATTTACATAATATGAAGAAATCTCCTTATGCTGGCTGTCATTTTTGGAATTGTGCCATGTGCCGTTTCTTCCACAGAGAAGAACTGTAAGCCCCATAGATTCACAAAATTTCACAACTTCCTTGACAGTTTCCTTTGGCAGAACTGAAACTGAAAGCAGCTTGCCTTTGTCAACAACATATGCGCCATTGTCGCATATAAATGTCATGTCATCAAGATAGTCTGAAAACTGGTCTTTAAGCGTGCAGTAGCTCCTGCCGCTTGAAATAACAAATCTGATATTTTTATCAAACAGCCGTCTTACCACATTGTCAAAGTTCTCAGGAAGCTGTTTGTTATCGTCAAGCAAAGTGCCGTCCATGTCTGTTGCAATAAGTTTTATCATTGTTTTCCTCCGTGATCATTGTTATGCTCGGACATTCATATTATAATGTATTTCTATGCTATTTTCAATTATTTTTGATTTTTGACAAAAAACTTTGTCGATTTCAATATATTTATTCCATATAAACAAAACCATATTGAGATTATTGTACAGTATGACTAATAATTTTATACATAAAATGTAAATACCTTTACACGATTATTACAAAAGTGAAAAATAGCTGAAATTTCAGCCTAATTTGTTGACATTAGGGTGCAATGGGAGTAAAATATACTTTGTTCAAGGGATAATGCCTTTAAAATCGCAGCTTACTTTGAGAAAAGTTTTGTGTATTTCACTGAAAAGGCGTTATTTTGCTTGACTTTTATCAGAAAAAATTATACAATATTCTTTGTGACTAAACAAGCGAATTGAAAAGGAGATATAAATGAATAAGGTTATAACTAAGCTCCGCAGCGGAATCAGCGGATACCTGAAAGATAACATCTTGTTTCTGACATTTGTATTTGCGTCTGTTCTGAACGGATTTCTTCTCAGGGCGTTTACAGTAAAATTCAACTACAGCCAGATAAAACCGCTTATGGCTGATATGGCAGTTATACTGCTGCTTGCTCTGATATCATATGTGTTCAAAAAGCCGAGAAAACAATTTGTATACCTGCTTATACTCACCATAATTTTCTCGATACTTTGTACTGCGAACTCTATATATTACACAAACTATAAATCGTTTATCTCAGTATCGCTTATCTCAACAGCTTCACAGCTTGGCGGAGTAATGGACGCCGTTACCGAGAACATCATGGAGCCAAAGGATCTTATTTTCCTGTGGGATATCCCTGCGATCATAGTTGTGTATATACTTCTTAAAAGGCGTACAAGAGACTATATCACTCAGGTAAAGGAAAAGAGAAAACGCCGCAGATATGCCCTTGGGACATTCTGTGTTTCCATAGGTCTTGCAGGTATTTTCTGCTCAACACTTACTGGTACTGATTATTCCAGACTTGCAAAGCAGTGGAACAGAGAGTATGTTCTTGGAACTTTTGGACTTTATACATATCAGTTCAGCGATGTTATTTCCTGCACTCATGCGAAAATAAATATGATGTTTGGTTACGAGGAGAGTGAGGAGGTTTTCAATAAGTTCTATGATGATAAGTCCAAAACCGAGGAAACTTCTGAAAAGAGTAACAAGTACACAAATATTTTCAAGGATAAGAACGTTATAGTTATCCATGCTGAAAGCTTCCAGCAGTTCTGTATGGATACATATATAAACGGAGAAGAGCTTACACCTAACATGAACAAGCTTGCAAGAGAGGGACTTTATTTCTCAAATTTCTATGCTCAGGAGAGTGTAGGAACAAGCTCAGACAGTGAGTTCACATTTGCTTCTTCACTTATGCCAGCCTCCAGCGGTACAGTTGCTATCAACTACTGGGACAGAGATTACACAACTACCCAGAAAATGCTGAAGAAAAAGGGCTATTATACTTTTAGTATGCACGGCAACAACGGCTCTTACTGGAACAGACTTAATCTTCATCAGTCCCTTGGCTATGACGATTTCTTTAACTATAATACAGATTTTAACATTGACGAAACTATCGGTCTTGGTCTGTCAGACAAATCATTCTTCAGACAGGCTGTGCCAAAGATTGAGAAGATAAACAAAGAACATGATAAGTGGTATGGTGCATTCCTTATGCTCACAAATCATACGCCGTTTACGGATATCGAGCGTGTGAGCGATTATGAGGTAGACTTCAAGTACAAGATGTACAACGAAGAGGACGGTATGTATGAAGAAAAATCTGCGCCGTTCCTTGAGGGCACAAAGCTTGGCTCTTATTTTAAGTCTGTTCATTATGCCGATCAAGCTATCGGTCAGTTCATGACAGACCTTGACAATGCAGGACTTCTTGACAACACTGTAGTTGTTATCTACGGCGATCATGACGCAAAGATAAAAGCAGAGGAATATGACAGATACTTCAACTATAACCCGTTCACTGACTCTGTGCTTACAGAGGACGATGAGGGATATGTTCCTGTTGACGATTTCTACTACAATCTCAACAGAAAAGTGCCTTTCATAATCTGGTCTAAAGACGGCGGATATGAGCCGACAGAAGTCAAGCAGATAATGGGTATGTATGACGTTCAACCAACACTTGGAAATATGTTTGGCTTCTCAAACGTCTATGCACTGGGTCATGATATTTTCTCTGTAGCTGACGATGAGGAAAATGTTGTTATATTCCCAAACGGTAATTTTGTTACAGATACCGTTTACTATGACAGCCAGAAGAACACATATTTTGACCTGACAGATTACAGCAATGTGGCAACGGCGGTGTCCTGCAACCAAGTGTATAAAGACGATCCTAACCCTGTGTATATGGATGATGATCAGGGTCTGTTCAAGACCACTGTGAACGAGACCTATTGTCAGGCGGCGTGTGACGCACGAATAAACGACGGCGTCGTGGACGAGGATTATATAAAAAATTATTCAAATTACGCTGAGGAGCGAATCAACATCTCCAATGCCATAATCTACTATGATATGATATATAAGACCGACCATGGTTTCAGCGACAACAATATGAACGGCGATAATTCATCGTCAGGTGCAAACTCAGTATTTGCACCGCCGGAGAATAAGAGAACATTCGGCAGACACGCCGCATAATAAAAGATCGGAGCAGAGTATGACACTCAGCTCCGATCTTTTTGTTGTATCTTAAAAAAAGCATAAAAAAAAGACTAGCCAGGCTAGTCGATTTTTTTGGAATATTCAAGCATTAAGCTCTTTCTACCTTACCTGAACGCAGGCATCTTGAGCAAGCGTAAATGTGACAAGGAGTGCCGTTTACAACAGCTTTAACTCTCTTTACATTTGGCTTCCAAGTTCTGTTTGTTCTTCTGTGTGAGTGTGATACCTTGATACCGAAAGTAACGCCCTTACCGCAGATTTCGCATTTTGCCATTAGGCTGCACCTCC
Source organism: uncultured Ruminococcus sp. (assembly GCA_937898375.1). Classification (GTDB taxonomy): domain Bacteria; phylum Bacillota; class Clostridia; order Oscillospirales; family Ruminococcaceae; genus Hominimerdicola. The sequence continues at coordinate 5,553 of CALEJX010000464.1, read as the reverse complement.
TTTACCCTTAAAAATGCAATACTATTATTCACAATATTAAATATTATAGCATAACTGAAAAGAAATTGCAAGGGCTTTTTGAGATTTTTTTTGAAATTTCCGTAAAATCGCATATATTTATCGTTTTCGATTAAAAATAAAGACAAAATGCCTTGAAATTTCATTGAAAATAGTGTATAATTACACTTATGATTTGTGTAAATTTGTTTTGAAATGACAGGAGGTCATGTAAATATGGATCCGCAGAAAATTCTTGATTATGGTGCAAAGCTCATCGTAATTTTCATGTGTATACCTATCCACGAGTACGCTCACGCATGGGCGGCAACAAAGCTGGGTGACGATACCCCACGTTATCAGGGCAGACTTTCCCTTAACCCGCTTGCTCATCTTGACCCTATCGGTGCGCTGTGCATATTCTTCATAGGATTTGGCTGGGGCAAACCTGTTCAGGTAAACCCTCTCAGATTTAAGAATTACAGAAAGGGTATGGCGCTCACAGCCGCCGCAGGTCCTATTTCAAATATAATAATGGGACTTATTGGAATAGTGCTTTATAAGCTTTTCTATGTTCTTTATATAGTGCATTATTCTATAGCTCTTTACTATGTATCCCTTATACTCTATTATTTTACTGCGATAAACGTGGGACTTGCAGTGTTCAACCTTATACCTATTCCGCCACTCGACGGACAAAAGATACTTTCTTACTTCACAAGCAGCAAGGTAGACCGCTTTATGGCGCAGTATCAAAACTATATCGCTATTGCGTTCATGATACTTGTTATAACAGGCGTTCTTGATACACCAATAGGTTGGTTACAGAATGGTATGTTTTGGATAATGGATAAGCTTACGTTCTGGGTAGACCCTATACTCAAAGCGATATTTTTAAAGTAAAACTGTTCACGAAAGGAAAAACGTAAATGAGTGCTGCTCAGTTCAAGCTGGATATGTTTGAAGGACCGCTCGACTTGCTTCTTCATCTTATCAGCAAGCACAAATTGAATATTTACGATATTGAGATATCTCTGCTTCTTGAACAGTATATGGACTATATCAATAATCTTGACCACGAGGATTATGAGGACGCCGCTGATTTTCTTGAAATGGCGGCACGTCTCATATACATAAAGACCTGTTCGCTTCTGCCGCATGACGAGGAATCGAGGGAGCTTAAAAAAGAGCTTGAGGGAAGAATAATCGAGTATTCTCTATGCAAACAAGCGGCGCAGACACTTCGTGAAGATTATGTGGGCGACCTTGTGTTCGTCAGGACGGCGGTAAAGCTTCCTGTAAACAAGACCTATACCCGTGAGCATGACCCTCAGTGTCTTTATGACGCATACATGGGCATATCAAAGAAAGCTCGAGAAAGCGTTCCGCTGAAAGCGAAGATGTTCGAGCCGATAGTGTCACATAAGATAGTATCGGTCACATCAAAGATAATCCATGTTCTCAAAAGACTTTACAAGCACGGCGAGTGCGATATGGGCGACCTTTATGACGGCATGACGGAAAAAAGTGAAAAAGTCGCTACTTTTCTTGCTATACTTGAGCTTACAAAGTCTGGCAGGATATTTCTTAATGATGATAACTCAAAGATATTTTTCAACAAGGCTTCAAAGAATAAAAAAGTCGAGTCTGATTTTGATAAGCCTGTTGTTATTGAAAATGAGACGGCGGAAGCTACAACTGAGCCCGAACCTATAGAGAGTATACTTGACGATGAGCCTACGGAGGATATAGAAGAAACCGCTGACGCTGATACAGAGCGTGAGGAAGCTTCTCAGCCAAAGAGGTATACAGCCGCAAAAGCCGAGCGCATATCAGGTGAAGTCGTTGCGGCGTATGCTCCTGTGAAGTCGGCGGAGGAGGTCATGGCAGAAATGGAAAAGATATCTGAAAAGATAGACAGTTTTGAAATACATACCGAGCCTGTTATGGCACAGCCTGAGCCTGAACAGCCTGATGAAGCCGCAATGGAGGAGATAAGACTGCTTAAACAACTTGCGGATATCACTCCTGACACGATTTTCAAGCCTAATTACTGGGCAAAGAGAAGATACTATTGGGGATATTCACCTGTTGGCGACGACGGCGGCAATAATTACTGGCGCTACGGATAAAATAAGAAAAGAGATAAACTATGGAACTTTCAAATATACAGGCAGCTGTGGAGGCTGTGCTTTTTGCAAGCGGTGAGCCTGTGGAGAGCGAAAAGCTTTGCGAGGCTGTTGGTATCGTCAAAAATCAGCTTGACGAAGCTATCAGCGCACTTTCAGAAAAATACAATAAGGCTGAAAGCGGAATTATGCTTCTGAGCCTTAACGGGTCATATCAGCTTGCCACCAAAGAGGAGCTTGCGCCATTTATAAAGGCGGCTCTGGAGATAAAGAAAAATTCTGTTCTCAGTCCTGCGGCAATGGAAGCACTGACTATAGTCGCATATAATCAGCCTGTCACAAAGGGCTTTATTGAACACGTCAGGGGAGTTGACTCCTCGGGTGTTGTAAATTCTCTTGTGGATAAGGGATTGCTTGCGGAAGCAGGCAGACTTGACTTGCCTGGCAGACCTATCGCATATAAGACAACGGACAATTTTCTCCGTTGTTTCAAGCTGTCAAGCCTTGACGATCTGCCGCCTATCCCTGATAAGCAGGAGCAGATAACCATTGACGAGATAACCAAAGAGAATGATACTGAAGAATAAAAAATGACCGTGAGGGGAGATGATAACGATAATTGTTTTATGGATACTGCTTGGTATTATAGCAGTTATTGTTATCTTATTGCATTTTTCTCTTACGGCGCAGATAGACCTAAACAAAAAGGGCTTTGAGCTTAAGGTGCGGTATATGTTTTTTGACATTTATCCACGAAAGCCCAAGCAGAAAAGCACCAAAAAACCTGAATTGTCTGCGGACAGTTTTGAAGACTTTGAGGAGTTTGAGGACAATATAGAAGAAAGCTTGCCTGTTCCACAGCCTGATGATACGCCTGATAAAACGGAAGAAGTCACAGAGCCAGTTGTTGAAGCTAATCCTGAGAAAATAGCAGAGAATGAAACAGAGGCAACAGATGAGCCTGCGAAAACAGTTTCGGCAGATGAAAACGCTGGTGTTGCTGAGGAAGAGGATGAGCAGGAGGATATCTCTGATACTGATGCTGATACGGAGACAGACGTAGAGGACAAGCCCGATGAGATTACTGTAAAGCAGGAGAAAAGAGGCTTTGCAGGAAAGCTTTTTCACAAAAGGGATAAGGGTGAAAAGAGGTCTGCTTCTAAATCTAAAGGCAAGAAAAAAAGTAAGCTTGACGAGCTGAAAGCGCAGTATAAAAAGGTGAAGCCTTATATTCCAATGGGCTGGAAATATTGCAAAAAGCTTTTGAAAGCTGTGCGTTTTACAGATACAAGGATTGTCCTTGAGGTTGGAAAGGAGGACGCTTATGAAGCGGCTATGCTTTATGGCAAGGTGCAGGCAGGGCTTTTCAATACCATTGCAATGCTTGCAGGCATTTTTACAGTGAAGCTTAAAAAAGCTGATGTGAACTGCATTTTTGATGAAAAAAAGTTTGGTTACGATGTTCATACCATAGTCAGAGTAAGACCAAGCACTATTATAGCAATAGGGGTTTGCACGGGCGTTAATTTTCTGAAAATATATCTTTCAGGCAGACGTAAGAAAAAGCGTGCTGCCAAGCGCCGCAGTAAAGAGCTTGCGGCTAAAAAGAACGAAGTTAAAGCAACAAATTGAAATACGAAAGGTTGAGAAAAATGAGCGAAAGTACAAAGATCGAGGGACTTGTCAAAACTGCAATGGACAAGGTCCGTGAAATGGCAGATTGTGAAACTGTTGTGGGCAAGCCTATCGTTACAGCAGACGGCACTACTATAATCCCAGTTTCAAAGATATCAGTGGGCTTTGCATCAGGCGGCTCTGACCTGCCTACAAAAAGCACAAAGGAAACGTTCGGCGGCGGCTCAGGCGGAGGAATAACTATCCAGCCTATCGCTTTTATCGCAGTTTACAAGGGCGAAGCAAAGCTTTTGCAGCTATCAATGAATGCCACAAAGGAAAACGCTATCATAAATATGGTGCCTGAGGTAATTGACAAGATAACAGATTTTCTCGGCAAAAAGTCTGACGATGAGGACGAAAACGAGGAATAAATTTACTGAATTTTAAAAGCGCAAGTGAGCAAACTAATCCTTGAAATTGATTTTAAGGGTGTGGTTTGTTTGAAATGCGTGGCGGTATTTATTTGTACGGTCATGATGATGTGCTTTTGCTGTATGAATGTAAGTGCTGACGATCTCAGCGAGATATCGGCAAAAAGCGCTATAGTTATAGACGGCAAAACAGGGGACGTGCTGTTTGAGAAAAACGCCTATGAAAGGCGTCCAATGGCAAGCACTACCAAGATAATGTCTGTGCTCCTTGTGCTTGAAAGCGGTGAAGATCTTGACAAGCAGTTCGTGGTAGACAGCGAAGCTATAAAGGTCGAAGGCTCGTCCATGGGACTTCAAGAGGGTGATAAAGTCACTCTCCATGATCTATGCTGTGGTATGCTGCTCCCGAGCGGAAATGATGCCGCAAATGCCGCTGCTGTAAGAGTGGCAGGAAGTATCGGTAAGTTCGTTCAGCTTATGAACATAAGGGCTGAACAGCTTGGACTGGAGGATACTCATTTTGTTACGCCGTCAGGTCTTGATGATGATACTGACGAGCATTATTCCACTGCGGCGGATATGGCAAATCTTGCGGCAGAAGCAATGAAAAATGAAGATTTCAGGGCTATATGCCGCCTTGAAAAAGTGGAGCTATGCTATGGCGATCCGCCTTATGACCGTTGGCTCATGAACTCAAACAAGCTTCTCAAAAGCTGCGAGGGTGTTGTGGGCGTGAAAACGGGGTTTACGGACAAGGCAAGAAGATGTCTTGTTTCAGCCTGTGACAGAAAGGGCAAGGAGCTTATCTGCGTTACCTTGAACGCTCCTGACGATTGGAACGACCACTCAAAGCTTTATGACTACTGCTTTGATTTTGTATCAGAACAGAAGCTTCCGCTGGATAAAAACAGCTTTGAGGTTGCGGTGGTCGGCGGAGCGAGCGACAGCGTGAAATGTCAGGCAGGGCAGGCGAGTGAGGTGCTTTTGAACGGCAGGGCTTCCAAGGTAAAGACGAAAATATATCTGCCACGATTTGTTTATGCACCTGTGAAACGTGGAGACAAGATAGGTCAGGTAGTGTTTTACTACAATGATGTGGAAATAGACCGAACGGATATCACAGTGGCAGAGGACGTGGAGATTGTCGAGCCTGAAAAGCCCGATATATTTCACTATTATTTAGATAAGCTGAAAAAATTGTTTGCATAACGGCTCGGTGTGAGCCGTACATAATTAAGGAGAAAATATGGAAAAAATTCGTATACAGAAAATAATGTCAGACAGCGGCGTTTGTTCAAGAAGAAAGGCAGAGGAGTATATCTCAGAGGGAAGAGTAAAGGTCAATGGCAGACCTTGTAAGCTTGGCGATAAGGCTTTTG
>CALEJX010000463.1 GCA_937898375.1 uncultured Ruminococcus sp. | reverse complement strand
CCTGTAAAAACCCTTGGCAGCTGCTTCGATACTTTATCATATACAGTGCCGTGGACGCAGTTTTCACAGGTGCGGCAGTGACCCTTTGGCAGATATCAGGGAGCAAGGTGATATTTTTCAGAAACCTCACTGTGTATTTTGACATCTCCCTATTTAAACTCGCCCTTGCCTGCGGTATCGCATACGGGCTTCTCTGCCTTTATGAGAACATCACACGGAGATGCTTCAACAGAGCCGCAAAATACGAAGCCGTATACGAAAACGGCGGCTGTATAGTGAAAGTCCCTGCCATATGCGACAGCGGAAACAGGCTTTGCGACAGCTTCACAGGCACGCCCGTGGTTGTTTTCTGCTGTGACAGGCTTTTCTATCACTATGACCTTGACCGTGACGAGCCTGACCCTCTCAGCGGTTTCAGGCTTATCCCCTGCTCTACTGTCAGCGGTGAGGGGCTTATTCACATAACTGCCGCAGGGAGCGTAAAGATAATCGACGATAAAGACCGTGTACACAACGTCAGATGCTATGTGGGCATAAAGCCCTCACTGAACGGAAAGTCACGAGCTATATTCAACCCCGCTTTGCTGGGATAACACAGGAGGAATACGAATGACCACACTTAAAACACTTACCATGGGGCTGAACAGATTTTTGAGCCGTCTGTTTTCAGACGCCCCCGAAACTATAGATTACCTAAACGGCGCAGACTCTCTGCCGCCGCCCCTAAATAAAGAAGAGGAGAAAAAAGCCTTTGAACTTCTTAAAACAGACCCGAAAAAAGCCCGAGAACTGCTTATCGTACATAATCTCAGGCTTGTGGTATATATAGCAAAGAAGTTCGAGTCAACAGGCACAGGCATAGAGGACCTTATCTCAATAGGCTCTATAGGGCTTATAAAGGCGGTGAACACCTTCTGTCCTGAAAAGAACATCAAGCTCGCCACCTATGCTTCACGGTGCATAGAAAATGAGATACTTATGTTTCTTAGGAAATCAAATCAGTATAAAAATGAGATATCCATAGACGAGCCGCTGAATGTTGACTGGGACGGCAACGAGCTGCTTTTATCAGATATCCTTGGCACTGATGATGACACTGTGAACAAGGGCATAGAAAGCGAGGTGGAGAAACAGCTTCTTCGAGAGGAGATAGAAAAGCTCTGCCCTCGTGAAAAGCAGATAATGAAAATGCGCTTCGGACTTTCAGGCAAAAAGGAAATGACACAAAAGCAGGTCGCAGACGAGGTTGGTATATCACAATCATACATATCTAGGCTTGAAAAGCGCATCATAAAGTCTATACGGCGAAATCTTGAGAAAATATGCTGAGAAAAAACGAGTGAACACGCAGAATGTTCACTCGTTTTTGTTACTTTATGTTGGTAAGCTTTGTTTTAACAGCCGTATAATTCTTCTCAGAAATAGGTATCGCCTTGCCGTTTGTAAGCTCAAATCTGTAGCGGCTTATGCGGCTGACATACTCAGGATTTACAAGATAATTTTCATGACAGCGCACAAACATATCCTTGTATCGCTTTTCAAGCACCCTTAGACTTTGCACCGACTCAAACGTGCCGTCAATGGTGTATATGACGCAGTGACTTCCGCTGCTTTCCGCATAGGCTATCCATGACCAATCAAGATAAATAAGCGACTTATCAACGCCGTTTATTATCACCCTCTTGGTGCGCTTTTCGCCTGCAAGAACATTTTCTTTGTATATCTCTTCGTAGTGCACAGGGTATATACTGTCACGATCGTCATAAGCAATAGCATTTGATATGTGACAAAGCTTTATTTTGTCCTCGCCGTTCTCGCTAACCCATGTGAGCTGTATCCTCTGGTCTACTCTGCCCACACTGCTGTCAGGCCATATTGTGTCAACAGTGAAAAACATCATCACCTCGCATGAATTTTCCGTAAGACCTACAGAAAACACATCAAGGTCGCTGAGCACAAATTCAAGCTTGTGATTCTCCTTGGAAAAAGCGTCAACAAGCGCCTTTCTTGTGCGTATCACCTGCTTCTCAGCAGGGCCTATCCACAGCACGTCCTCATGACAAGCATTAAGAAAGCTGTCTATCTCGTTGTTGTAATACTTGGTGAGAATATCGGCTGAACGTGTTTCAAGAACATTATGATCCATGAAATCTAATCCTCCGTTTGCAGAATTTATTTGTATATTTTTTATCATTTCTTTTATTATACGACATTTTTATCAAATTGTCAATAATGCAGACACAATTATGCTAGTGCTTTAAATCGACAATTAAACTATGTATAAATTCTTGTGAAGATTTATTT
>CALEJX010000462.1 GCA_937898375.1 uncultured Ruminococcus sp. | reverse complement strand
ACGAATATAAGGCGGTTTGCGTGTTTTGCAGACCGCCTGTTACATATAAAATTTAAAGGTCAGGAGGCTGATATATGAATGATAACGATATGCCTGAAAAATCAGATATTCAACTGAAATACTATAAATTTGGAGTTAATATTCCTGTTCCGACGATCAGATTATCGGACAAGCATCTATGCAACGCTGTGTATGGTATGACAGGGATACAGATGTTCTGTTCTGTCCGTTCCATAGCTGTGTGAGATACAAAAATGGATTTATAATGCCAAAGAAAGGTGAACGAAAATGCTGATCAAACGAGGTGACATTTTTTATGCAGATTTAAATCCGGTTGTCGGTTCAGAGCAAGGCGGTGTTCGTCCTGTACTGGTAGTGCAGAATAATGTGGGCAATAAGCATAGCCCAACGGTTGTAGTGGTGCCGATTTCTTCTGTTAGAAAAAAGGATCTGCCTGTGCATATTCAGATAAGATGTTCAGGACTGCCTAAAAATTCAACTGTTCTTGCTGAACAGATCCGCACTATTGACCGATGCAGGCTGCAAAAATATGTAGGATCTTTGGACAGAGAGTTTATGAAAGAGATCGATAGGATTTTAAAGATAAGCATAGGAGTGGATTTTGATGACTAAGTTCGGACAGGCAGAGTATAACGACTTTATGGCAAGGATATTCGCAGATAAGCTTGATAAACTTCTTAAAGAAAGCGAAAAGCAGAATTACATCAACAGAAATACAGAAGATATATACAAAGAATTTGCGTCATCAAAAGACGCAGCTTAAGGAGAAATTGAAATGTTAGGATTTATTATCGGGTTAATCATAGGCGGTACAGTCGGCGTATTTGCAATGGCTTTGTGCATAGCCGCAGGACAAGCCGACAAACGTGAAAACTGCACAGATTTGGATAAGTAATTTTATCAAGTATAGTGATACCATTCCATAAAGATTTGTGGTATCATTGTTGGTAAAACGGAGGTGAGAATATGCCAACTGTAACTGTGATACAGCCGACCATAGCAGCAGAACAAAACACAAAGATCCGTTGTGCCGCATATTGCCGAGTATCAAGCGATTCCGAAAATCAGCTCAATTCCTTTATGGCACAGACAAGATACTATGAAAAGGCTTTTGAAAAGTCTGACAGAGAACAGCTTGTTGACATATATGCAGATGAGGGGATAACAGGTACTCGTGAGGACAAGCGTGACGAGTTTCAGCGAATGATAAAGGATTGCCGCAGAGGTAAGATAGATAGGATATATACCAAATCGATCAGCCGTTTCGCAAGAAACACCAAGGACTGCCTGAAAAATATAAGGGAGCTTAAAAGCCTTGGAATAACAGTGTTCTTTGAGAAAGAAAATATCGATACCGCAAAGCTGACTGATGAAATGATGATAACCATTATGGGCGGTCTGGCTCAGGAGGAATCCACTTCTATTTCGCAGAACATGCGGTGGAGCGTTCAAAAGCGTATGCAGAATGGGACGTATAAGAATGCTACTCCGCCGTTCGGATTTAAAAAGGTAAACGGTAATTTGGAAATTGAAGAAAACCAAGCGTCGATAGTTAGACAAATCTTTGAGTGGTACATAAGCGGTTATGGACTAAAAGCAATAGCGGATAAGCTTAACGCCATGAATTTGCCCGGCAGTAAGCAAGCCGTTTTGTGGAAAGCAGATAATATACGATATATGCTTAAAAACGACAGATATATCGGAAACGCTATGTTTCAGAAAAGTTATGTTACCGAAACTCTTCCGTATATAAAAAAACGGAATTACGGCGAAAAGCAGAAATACTGTGTAACTGGAGTAAATCAGCAAATAGTTGATAAAGAAACCTTTTATGCGGCACAAAAACTGCTGGAATCTCGTCACAGAGATTTTGAAACCAACGTCTATCCATTAAGCAAAAAAGTGTTCTGCGGAAAATGCGGAGCGACATTTAAGCACAGAAACCGAAAAAGCGGTGCATACTGGATATGCCGTACACATGATGTTAATGCATCGGATTGCGAAAACGGAAGTATACCGGAAAGCAAAATCTATTTGGCTTTTATCCGTTTGTGTAACAAACTGTGGCACAATTACAAAGTTATTCTTACGCCGCTTCAAACATCATTGCAGGATTTGAAACTCAGAAAATTTAGCGGTCAAACTCAT
>CALEJX010000461.1 GCA_937898375.1 uncultured Ruminococcus sp. | reverse complement strand
AGGGCGCCAGCCCTTACACCAAAGTTCTACCGCCGCAAAATCGCTTCGCTCGGTGTTTCCTCTGCTTTGTATTGACTTTTTTCTCTGTGCGGCTTTGTCATTCCTCACTCCTCACTCCTCACTTTGCTCACACCGCATACCCATTCCTATTCAGCAATCTTATAACTTTCTCATAGTTAAGTCCCTTTACAGTATGATAATCCGTACTCTCCGAATTGGTATAAACTCTCACGGCGCAAGTATGGCTTATCTTCTGAAACGGATTTTGCATCACTGTCACCATTGACACTCTATCAAGTGCGGCTATGGATTTATGAAAACTATACCATTTACAATATGACAATGTACAATACCCATTCTCAAAACCGATTGATGTTGTAAACGCTGCCGCCGCTTTTACTATCACAAGCCACAGCAATGGTATCGTTGTGATCATCACAAGTATGGTTATTTCTCTTTTCCAGCTAGGGAAAAAGTAAAGCGCTCCTCTGCCTAAGACTATAGGTATAAACGTACATATAAGCGGTATCGTTATAAATCTGCCAAGGTCAGCTTTTCCTGTTGAAATGTCGCTTTTTACAGGCGGTATTTTCGGCATGAGGGTTTTCAGCGAGCGGTCAACCTGACTGTTTGTTGTTATTGGTATCAGCGCTGATATTTCAAGTCGCCTTTTTCCATATCCTGTGCAGTGGGCGGACACGGAGGTTATTTTGAATATCTTCATAAGCAGTGATTGCCTTAGGTCGATATAGTTTACCCTGTCTCTATAGAGGACGTGTCTGCGCCTTGTGCCTATTCCGCTTCTGATTATGAAAAGGTCGGCGCACCTTGTGCAGGAAAAATTCCAGTGGCGCATGAGGTTTGACAGAAATGATATTAGCCAGCCCCCTGCCAATACGCCGCCTGCGATAAGGATATATTCAGGCACTTCTGCAAGCACAGGAACTTTTGATATCTCCGTATTCACACGGCGGAGAAATTGCTCCTCAACTTCTCGTCCTACTATCCTATAGGCTTCGTACAGTACCGAAAGCACAATTATCATGCCTGAGAGTGTAGACGAAAAGATAAGGGAAAATATAACGAGCAGGCTTTTCTTTGAGTTGTAGACGTATTTCGGCTTGTTTTTGCATTTGGCTGTGGCAAAATGATAAAGCTCAAAGGCTCGCTTTTTTGTCAGGGTCAGCATTATATCTGCATTTTGCAGTGATTTTGCGTCGGTGTCTATGTACACGGCGCAGGAATGTATAAGTCTGGAAATATATCCCTGAGACAGTGACAGCGTGCTTATCTCGGCAAAATAGACCTTAGTCCGTGTTATTCCGAAATAGCCTGTGTGTGCTATTATGCAATCTTCTTCAAGCTCATAGTAGACGAATATCCAGCGTATGAAAGCGTAGCCGAAAATAAATGCGATAGTGAGGATATCTACCCAATGCGCCTGAAACCAGCTTTGAAAGTTGAATTTTGCGGCGATAAGATACTTTGCAAGAGGGATAGCAAGCAGCCACATATATTTAGTTGTATAAGATAATATCATTATAGGGTGCTGGCGGTGGGCGAAAAAATTCTTCAGCCAGATCTTTTTTTCTTTGATAGTTTCTCTGCGGCTCATTTAAACCTTTCCTGTCTATGGTATCTATTCTTCTTTGCGTTCTCTGTTTCGTATGGAGCTGTTTACTATGGCGGATATTTCCATAGCGTCACGACGGCTCATAAATGGTATGAGAAGTTTTGCGCCAAGGGCGTTCAGGACGACGAAGTTAAGTCCTGTTATACTGCCTAGGGGGGTTATGATAGTGGTGACGGATTTTATCGCTGAGGTGGGCATAAAATGCCGCATAGTAAAGAAAAGTCCCGTAAAAGCGGTGACTTCCTTTGAGCTGACGGTGAAATAAGACCTGATGAAATAAAAGGGAAGCACCAACAGGCAAAAAAGTGCGGCAACTATCCATATAGGCATAAGGATATAATTAACAGAAAATGGGATGAGCCTTTCTATGAGGTTCACTGCATAGCGGATAAGAAAAAGTATTACCGCAAGGATCGCCCAAAAGATAAAAAGCGGTATTTTTGAGGGCTTATATTTGTGCATTTGAGGACGTTCACCTCGCTGTTTGTTTTTTTGCATATTTGTATGTATGGTAATTTCAGTTTTCAAGAATTAATCTCCCTTTTATATCATATCATTTATAAGGCAATTATTTGCACGAAAAAAGTGTTTTCGGGGGAAAGCTATGGAACTTACGGCTATAATAAACAAGATAAATTCGTTTTTGTGGGGCGTTCCGCTTTTGGTGCTTTTGCTGGGTGGCGGAATCTATCTGAGCATAAAGCTTAGATTTCCACAGATACACATTATAAAAATTATGAAGAAAACGGTTTTTACGCTGTTTAAAAAAGAAAGCTCCGAAAGCAATTCTCTCTCGCAGTTTCAGACATTTTCCACGGCACTTGCGGCAACTGTAGGAACAGGTTCGGTGGTAGGCGTAGGGGAATGTATCAGGATAGGGGGCGCAGGGTCGGTATTCTGGATGTGGGTGTCTGCCTTTTTCGGAATGGGGCTTGCTTACTGCGAAAACTATCTGGGAGTGAAATACTCTGAGGGAAAGCTTTGCGGTGCGGCGGCTTATCTCGAAAAGATAGGCAAAACGAAGCTCACGGCTGTTTTGTTTGCAGTTTTTACAGTGGGTGCGTCCCTTGGAATGGGAAACATGGTGCAGACGGGTTCGGCGGCTGCGGCTGCCCGAGAGGGGTTTGGGATACCCTCATATATATTTGCACTTATAGTGCTTATTTTCGTATTTTTAGTAGCTGTGGGCAAAAACTCAGCAGCTAGGCTTTGCGAAAAGCTTGTGCCTGTAATGGCAGTGCTTTTCATAGGCGGCAGTTTGGGAGTGATAATATTTCACCCATGCAAAGCCGCAGGAGCGATAGCATTGATAGTAAAAAACGCCTTTTGCCCTACAGCTTGCTTGACAGGCTCGGTGGCAGGGACGATAATATTTTCCATGGTCGAGGGGTTAAAGCGTGGGGCGTTTTCAAACGAAGCTGGCTTAGGCTCGACAGTGGCGGTACACAGCTCGTGCAGGATAAAGTCGCCTGAATTGCAGGGAACATGGGCAATGGCGGAGGTCTTTATAGATACCTTTGTCATATGTACGCTGACGGCTGTGGTGATAATAATAAGCGGCACTGC
>CALEJX010000460.1 GCA_937898375.1 uncultured Ruminococcus sp. | reverse complement strand
GGTAGTAACCTGCACCAAGACAGCAAGCTCCCAAAATCGCCATCACCCACTTAGCCTTTGGCTCTTTCTCACCCACAGAGCCGCCCCTCAACAGCTCGATAGGCTTTGAGAATGTCACCTGTCTGAGGGATTCAAGGAAGATAAAAAGGAATATCGCACCGAAAAGCAAAAGAGTGTTCAAAATGGCACTTCCCTGAAAATGAAACTTCGGCACATCTGATACGCCTGTCATTTTCGTCACAAGCAGGAACAAAAGCTTGTTGAACAGCAGACCGCAAAGAAATCCTCCTGCAATGGTGAGCGCATAAACATACACAGTTTCAATAAAAATGACCTTTGCAATGTGCTTTTTCTCCATTCCAAGGATATTCCAAAGCCCTATCTCCTTTTTGCGCCTTTTCATAAGAAAGCTGTTTGTATAGAAAAGGAATATCGCCGCAAATATCGCCGTCACATATGTGCCAAGACCCATTGCTTCCACCACTGAGGTAGAGCCTTTGACGTTTTCAAGGTCGCCGTTGTTGGCAAGTGAATTTATCATGAAAAACATTGCCGAGGTGATAATGCTCGTGATTATAAAAGGCACATAGCTTTTGGCGTTCTTGCGAATATTTCCTGCGGCAAGTCTGAAATAAAGCTTGTTACTCATTGCTCTCACCGCCTGTTGCAAGCAGGGTCAAAGTATCGGATATTTTCTGATACATCTGCTCGTTGGTGCGCTGTCCACGGTATATCTGATGAAATACCTCGCCGTCCTTTATGAAAAGCACTCTGCCCGCATGGCTCGCCGCCTTTGTGGAGTGCGTAACCATAAGAATAGTCTGACCGCCCTTGTTTATATCTGAAAATACTTTCAGCAGGCTGTCTGTAGACTTTGAATCAAGCGCACCTGTCGGCTCGTCTGCAAGGATAAGCTTTGGCTTCATAATAAGCGCTCTGGCAACAGCCGCCCTCTGCTTCTGTCCACCGCTGACCTCATAAGGATACTTTTTCAGCAACTCTGTGATACCAAGAAGCTTTGCGATAGGCACAAGCCTTTCGTTCATCTCCTTATAGCTTGCCCCCGAAAGCACCATTGGCAGATAGATGTTATCCTCAAGTGTGAAGTTATCAAGCAAATTGAAGTCCTGAAAAACAAAGCCGAGATTGTTTCGTCTGAAAGAAGAAAGCTCGCTGTCTTTTATCTTCGACATATCCGTTCCCTCAAGCTTGACCTCGCCGTTGGTGGGCTTATCAAGCGCCGCAAGAATATTAAGAAGCGTTGTCTTTCCTGAGCCTGACTCGCCCATTATGGCAACATATTCCCCCTGCTCAACGGAAAAGTTCACATTTGTGAGCGCCCTCACCTTGTTTGTTCCAAGCCTTGAAGTATAGATCTTTTCAAGACTTTTTACCTCCAATATAGTCATATAAATTCTCCTCTCTTCTGTTGTAACTATATTTTATCACAA
>CALEJX010000459.1 GCA_937898375.1 uncultured Ruminococcus sp. | reverse complement strand
TGCTGTTCCTGCATTTTTCACATTGAAGTGGTGATTAACATTTTCAATTTTTGCGACAACTTCGCTTGCCGGCGGATCACCTCTGAGCGTTTCATTAGTGAGCTTAGTAAAGTCGATGACCTGCGGATATTTCTCTGATGTGTAGACATATTCATTTTTAAGCCAGGCGTTCCCGTCGCCAACAGTCCAGCTGGCGTCCTCATTGCCAAGACTGTCCTTTACAGTCGCCTTTGCACCATTGAGCGCATTGCCGTCCTTGTCAACTATCTTTATGCTTGCGGCATAATCAGGTGACAGTGTCACGCTGTCGTCGGCAGAAGTTGCCGTAACAGCCAGCGGCAGCATACTGCTTACAGTCATAGCTGCAGCGGCACATATCCCTACAATTTTCTTTGACTTCATATTTTTCCTCCTATTTTTTATTAATTGTATAAAACAATTATGTATATTTTGATAATACCATACATATATGAACTCAATATGTTTTTTTTTGAACATTATATTACTAAAGCTGTTTTTTCGTAAAACTTACGAGAAATGAAGACAAAAAAAATCACGCCCCTCAAAAGAAAGGCGTGATTTGGTGCAGGGATAAATCCCTGCTGGTGAGCTATCGGGGATTCGAACCCCGGACCCTTTGATTAAAAGTCAAATGCTCTGCCAACTGAGCTAATAACTCATATCGTCCTGCAACGACTTAATTATTATACCAATTTTTCATCCGTTTGTCAAGGGTTTTCGGAATATTTTTTCACTTTTTCCAAACTGCACATATTCATTCCCCATTTGGCATACTTTTATGCGTTTTCTAACAAAAAAAGCGCCCCTGAAAATCAAGGGCGTTTTATCTGCAAACTTAAAGCTTAGTTAATCTTGTTGCCGCAGTTAGGGCAGAACTGATTGCCTGCTGGAACTTTACCGCCGCATACAGGACAGAACTTTTCACCCTGTGGTGCTGCCTGAGCCTGTGGCTGTGCAAATGTCTGCTGTGAAGCGTTCTGCTGTGGAACAGAGCTTGCATACTTCTTGAAAAGTGCATAGATACCACAAATCAGAAGAAGAATAAATGCTATCCAAAGCAGTACATACATGAATGTGTAGAAACCGCCTGAGAATGCACTTGCGCTTGAAAGATAGCTGCCGCCTGCATATGTAACTGCAAGGCCAAGAACAACTCCTGCACCGATAGTTACAGGCTTAAGGAACTTGTCAGCAATTTTGAAAAAATCGTTCATTAGAGAAAGCCTCCTGTTTTAATAATATATATTCATTATACAATCGTTATGTAATAAAGTCAATAGATTTGCGTAAATTTTTCACTTGTTTTACGTTTCTATTTGTTAGCCGCAATGACAGAAATAAGCATAAAATCGCTGTTTTCTTTGCCCTCTGTGTCTATGACAATCTCAACAGTGTGTTCGCCCTTTGCTCCACTGTATATCTCCTCGAGACAGCAAAGGTCTCCCCAATCTTCGTCAAAGTTTGCGTCAAGAAGCACCTTGTTCTTCCTGTCGCCATCTATGACAGCATATGCAACAGGCGCAGGCTTGTTGATAGTCTTTCTGTACTGAACCATTATAATGCCGCCGCTAACATTGAATTTAATACTGCTTCCCTGCTTGCGGGCTATCCAGCCGCCCTTGAACGGGTCGCTCCACTGCTCTGCCGCATGAGTATCAGGCTCAAAACCCTCCATAACAGGCGAACAGCTGTAGTTCTGAAAGCGCTGTGCGTCCTCATATCTGCTTGCTGTGAAAGGCTCAGGAAGCGCAGGTTTCTTCTCTGCACCGAGCTTTTTATAGTATGAATATTCTGTATCAAGCAGATTGCAGATAAGGTCAGATATCATTTTGTGACCTAAGTCTGTAGGGTGAAGCATATCCGCTGTGTGGTCTGCAAGGCAGACGTTGCCAAGCTGTATCTCAGGGAAAATATAGTTTCTCACGCTGACGATAGGC
>CALEJX010000458.1 GCA_937898375.1 uncultured Ruminococcus sp. | reverse complement strand
TCCATAATTTATATATCACATATTATTTTATAGATGTATCAAGCTTGTCGAAGGCGCTTTTGATATACTCCTGCTCCTGCGTACCTCTTTCACTGCCGCCGAACAAGCTTCCATAGCCGTAAACTGCCGCTCCTGCGTAGTTATAACTAACTACAGCGTCATTTATCTGCCTGCCGATAATGCCGATATTTTCAGAAAATTCACTCTCGCCGTCTATCTTATAAGCCCCAAGTCCTGTCACCAGCGTGACGTCTGATGTGCAGATATCTGCCCACTGCTGGAGGGTTTCCTCGTAAGGCTTCACAGAATTTTCATAACCAAAGTATATCTGCGGACAAATATAGTCTATATACCCCTCCTCACTGCACCACTTTTTCACGTCGGCGTACATATACTCATAGTTGTTCTCCATATTTCCTTGTGGAGAAACGCCCACAAGGATATCCTTATCCACAGCCTTGACCGCACTGTATATCTCCCCCACCATAAGGGAGATATTGTTCAGCCGCCATTTTGCAAGGTCATCAAACTCAGTCTGAGCGGAAAAACACTGAGCGTCAAAATCCTCATCAGTTGTGGGATAAAAATAATCATCAAAGTGTATACCGTCAATATCATAATTTTCCGCAAGTTCCGCCGCACCCTCAGCGATAAGCTCCCTTACCTCATCATAAGCAGGATCAAGCCACAAATGGCTGTCGCCCTCAACCTGTTCAAGATAGCCGTTGTCCTCGTCATACCACTTTTTCAGCAGAAAGCTATCGTCATAATCCTGAAAACACTCCTCGTTCTCACACCTGAGAGGGTTTATCCAAGCATGAAAAGAAAGCCCCTTATCATGTGCGGTCTGTATCATTATAACAAGCGGGTCAAAGTCGCCTTGCTCCCCTGCCCTGCCTGTTATATATCTTGAAGCAGAATAAATTTCCGAATCATATATAGCGTCACCGAAAGGTCTGACGTGAACATACAGCGTATTGCAACCAATACTCAAAGCGTTATCGCACGCCTGTGAAAAATTCTCACGAAACTCCTCAGCACTTTTCCCAGTGAGCATATCAGCAATGTCTATATAGGATATCCATATGGCTTTCTGCACAGTATGATTAAGCTTGTGAGACGTTTCCACATCGGCGGAAGTTTTCTCACCGCACACAGGGATAACCGAAGCTTTTTCCATAGTCACAAGCCTGTCCCTCTGAGAGTTGACCTCTCCCCCGCAAGAGCAAAGTGTCAAAAGACAAATAAGTATAGCCAAAATTTTTTTCAAGAATATCAATCCTCCGAATAAGTTATCAATGAATTATACTATTCTTATTGGACAAATATTCAGCTTATATACACATTATGTCGGGGACGGCTCCCCCGATGTCCCGTTTTTCGGCTTTTCGCTAAGCAGAAAAAACATAAAAATGGCATGGTGATATACGGGCGACCTCAGGTCGCCCCTACAAAAAAAGAACGGACAGAAAACCCGTCCGTTCTTTGATAAACATATTTGCAGACTATGGAAGAAGTCTGTTGATATCTCTTGGGAACAATGATGTTTCCCTGATATTGTTCTTGTTAAGAAGCTTCATAAGAAGTCTTTCAAGACCGATACCAAGTCCGCCATGTGGCGGCAGACCATACTTGTGAGCTTCAAGATAGTTCTTGAAATCATCAGGTTCAAGTCCCTGAGCTTTCATCTTCTCTACCTGCTCGTTATAATCGTGTATTCTCTGACCGCCTGAGGTAATTTCGAGTCCTCTGAACAGCAGGTCGAACTTGTATGCTTCTCTTGGGTCTTCTCTGGAGTTCATTGCATAGAACGGAGGCTTTGATGACGGGAAGTGTGTAACAAAGATAAAGTCTGAATCGTACTTTTCCTTTGCATACTTGCCGAGGTTCACCTCGTCCTCTGGGTCAAGATCGAACTTCTTGCCGCTTCCCTCGCCGCCTCTCAGCAGCTCGATAGCGTCAGCAAACTTGATAGACGGAACTTCCTTTATCTCAGGAACGTCAGCGTCAAGTATTCTCAGCTCGTTCTGATAGTTCTCCTTGATATACTCGAAAATGGACTTAAGCATTGCGATCTCCATTTTCATAACGTCATACATACTGTCGATATAGCCCATTTCAAAGTCAAGACCGATATACTCGTTGATATGACGTGAAGTAGCGTGCTTTTCAGCTCTGTATACAGGTGCGATCTCATAAACTCTGTCAAAGAATGCCACAGCCATTTGCTTATAGAACTGCGGTGACTGGTTAAGGAACGCAGACTTGCCGAAGTAGTCAAGGCGGAAGATGTTAGCGCCGCCCTCAGCACCCTGTGCAACTATCTTTGGCGAGTGTATCTCTGTGAAGTTGTTTGCCTGCATGAACTTGTGCATACCCTGAACAAGACCCTCTTGGAGCTTAAAGATAGCTCTTTCATAAGGGTTTCTCAATGAAGCCGCACGATTGTCAAGGTTTACTTCTATTGTGCAGTTAAGTCTGCCCTGTGATATCTTCAAAGGAAGCTCAGCGGCATTCGTTGAGATAAGCTTGATAGAATTAAGCTCAATTTCAAGACCATTAGAGTCCTTAAGGTTTTCCTTTACGATACCCTTTACGTTTACAAAGAAGCCCTCTCTCAGACCCTCGATAGAGTCCTTGCAGTTGTCAGCAGAGTAAACTGTCTGTATAACGTCTCTTGAAGTTCTTACCACGATAAAGGCAATGCTTCCCATGTTCTTTATTCTGTGAACACAGCCTGAGAACTCAACTTCCTTGCCCATATTAGCCTTGGCGTCAGCAAGCATAAATTCTTTCTTGACGTTGGCTGTGTCTATCATGAGCATTTTGCCGTCGCTTTCAGGCACATACTTATCAACATTCTCATACTTTGTGAGTTTTGAAGCGTCGATAACGTTGTCCTTTACGTCCTCTTTCTTCTCTGTGTCAGAAGCGGCGCTTGCAGCGGCAGCTTTCAGCTTGCTTTCAAGAACTTCCTTGATTATCTTAGGTGTTGCAACGCCCTTAAGAGCCTTTGTACACTGACCCATGATAAAGCCGAATACCTTTGTTTCGCCGTTCTTGTACTGCTCTACCTGTGCGGCATTTGCGGCGAGTATCTCGTCAACGCCTGCCTCGACCTTTGCAGTATCAACAGTGATTATCATGCCCTTGCTCTTTGCAATGTCCATAGGCTTTCCGCCCTCTTCTACCATTGCTCTGAACACGGTCTTAGCGTCATTCTTTGATACCTTTTCTGTGTCAGCCATTTCAACAAGCTCTGCGAACTCCTCAGGTGTGAAGCTGATATTGTTAATATCTATCTCGCCGAGGTTTACACGTCTCATGAACTCGCCGAGAATGAACACTGCAACGCTCTTAGGATTGTTATATCTCTTAAGTGCAGCCTCAAAGAAATCTGAGATTATCTTTGTCTGAATAAGAGTTTTTGCATCTATCTCAGAAATGCCGTATTCCTCAGTGTATCTCTTAAATCTGCTGCTTGGCATTTCAGGGAGCTTAGCCTTTATCTCGTCAAGCTGAGCGTCTGTAAGGTTTACCTGAAGGATATCAGGCTCTGGGAAATAACGATAGTCGTTAGCGTTTTCCTTTGTACGCATTGAAGTCGTCTTATCTCTGTTTGCGTTGTAACGTCTTGTTTCCTGAACGACCTTTTTGCCGGCTTCAAGAAGAAGCGCCTGTCTCTTTTCCTCATACTTGATAGCTCTGCCCACAGACTTGATAGAGTTGATGTTCTTTATCTCCGCACGAGTACCGAACTCTGTAGCGTCAGGTCTCATAAGGGAGATATTAACGTCACATCTCAGTGAGCCCTGCTCCATTTTACAGTCGCAAACGCCTGCATACTGCAAAAGCAGAGATATCTGCTCAACGAAAGCCATTGCTTCTTCTGCGGAAGCGATATCAGGCTCGGTAACTATCTCGATAAGAGGGATACCGCATCTGTTATAGTCAGCCATTGAGATACCGTTGAAAGCGTCATGAACGAGCTTACCGGCGTCCTCTTCAAGGTGTATGTGGTTTATCCTGATATTCTTTTTCTGACCGTTAACTTCGATAGGTACATAGCCAGAACCTACGATAGGTCTGTAAAGCTGTGATATCTGATATGCCTTTGGCAGGTCAGGATAGAAATAGTTCTTTCTGTCGAATACTGAAAACTTGTTGATACCGCAGTTGAGTGCATAGCCTGCCTTTACAGCATACTCTACAGCCTGCTGATTGATGATAGGCAGAGTACCAGGCATACCTGTACATACTGGACAGCATCTTGTATTAGGCGCACCGCCGAACTCAGCGGAGCAGTTACAAAAGATCTTAGTTTTGGTAAGCAGCTCGGCGTGGATCTCAAGGCCGATGACCGTTCTCCATTTTTCCATTTGTCTTACCTCCCTTAAAGCTTTGGTGCAACAGGCTTAAAGCCCTTTTCGTATGCGTCGGCAGTCTTGATGATAGTTGCCTCGTCGAACTTTCTGCCTATAACAGACATACCGATAGGCATACCCTTGCCGTCATAGCCGCAAGGAGTTGATATTGCAGGCAGACCTGCGATATTTACTGTAACTGTGCATATATCAGCCTGATACATCTGAACAGGGTCGGAGGTCATCTCAGGGCTGTATGCAACAGCAGGAGTTGTCGGCGTAAGGATAACGTCGCACTTCTCGAATATATCGTTGTATTCTTTTCTTATAAGCTGTCTGAGAGCCATTGCCTTTCTGTAGTAAGCGTCATAATATCCGCTTGACAGGCAGTAGTTTCCAAGAAGTATCCTTCTCTTTACCTCTTCGCCAAAGCCCTCTGAACGTGACTTGATTATAAGCTCCTCATAGCTGTCGGCTGTAGCCGTTCTGTGACCGTACTTGATACCGTCATATCTTGACAGGTTTGACGCAGCCTCAGCGCAGGCAAGAAGATAATAACAAGGAACAGCATATTTAAGTGACGGCATTGAACAATCAACAAGCTCAGCGCCCATTGCCTTATATTCATCAGCAGCTTTAAGAACGGCAGCCTTTACCTCGTCATTGATACCCTCTGCATAGAACTCCTTAGGAAGCGCTATCTTCATGCCCTTCATTGACTCGCCTATCTTTGCAGTGAAATCAGGCACTTCAAGCTTTGAGCTTGTGCCGTCATGGAAATCATAGCCGCATATCTCATTAAGAAGTATTGCGCAGTCATGAGCGTCAAGACCAATAGAACCTATCTGGTCAAGAGATGAAGCGAAAGCCACAAGACCAAATCTTGAAACTCTGCTGTATGTTGGCTTGATACCTGTTACGCCGCAGAAAGCAGCAGGCTGTCTGATAGATCCGCCCGTATCAGTACCGAGAGCAACAGGTGCAAATCCCGCAGCAACAGCCGCAGCAGATCCGCCTGATGAGCCGCCAGGTACACGGTCAAGATCATAAGGGTTCTTTGTCTTTGCAAAAGCGGAGGTCTGTGTAGAGCCTCCCATTGCGAACTCGTCCATGGAAGTCTTGCCGAGCATTACGATATTCTCAGCGTTGAGCTTTTCCATAACGGTCGCATTATAAGGCGGAACGAAGTTTTCAAGCATTTTTGACGCACAGGTGGTCTTTACGCCCTCTGTACAGATATTATCCTTTACTGCCACAGGTATTCCTGTGAGAGCCTTTGCTTCGCCCTTGTCGATAACAGCCTGAGCCTTTTCAGCCTGCTCCAAAGCCTTTTCCTCGGTAACAGTGATAAAGCTCTTTACCTTATCGTCATATTTCTTTATTCTCTCAAAATATGTCTGTGCAAGCTCTTTAGCGGAAATTTGCTGTCAAGAGCCTTACGCATATCACGGATTTTCATTGAAGAAACGTCCAAATTTCACACTACCTTCCTGTTAAATTTACTCTACGACCTTAGGCACTACAAAGCAGTTGTTTGTATTCACTGCATTTGAAAGGACCTTTGAAGTAGGCATAGATTCGATGACCTCGTCTTTTCTCAGATCGTTGAGGTAAACATCATGATTGTCCTTGAGATCGTCATAGGTAATGTCGATTTCCTTTACGGTATCCATAAGATCAATAATATCAGTCATCTGCTCGGCTGTGGCTGCAAGCTCTTTATCTGAATATTCCAGCTTGCTAAGCTCTGCCAGATACTTGACCATGTTCAAATCCATATATAATCCCTGACCTTTCATAATATTAAGGCAACGCCGCACGAGGCACGCCTGTCGGCTTTGCACGCAATCTGCTTGCAGATTTTCCGTCATATCGCACTAAAGCTCCTTGACATACGAAAGTATGCCTGCGTCACTTTAGCA
>CALEJX010000457.1 GCA_937898375.1 uncultured Ruminococcus sp. | reverse complement strand
TGACGAAAAGACCGAAACTGTCACCAAAAACACCGATACAGAATATTTCACCACTTCCATAAAAGACGGCGAGCGTGTAAAAAAAGCTCTTTATGAGTTCACCATAACACATAAAAACAAGGCTCTCACATTGCAAAAAGTTCAGGTCACTGTGAATGACAGTGTTGTAAACCAGTTTTCAGGGAGCGTGACCCTCCACGCAGGAAAAAACACTATCCGTGTCGCCTGCACTTATACCGACAAAAGCGGTCAGGTGAAAAGGGCTTACAAGGACTATACAGTTTATTTTGACAAAAAAGAGATAACCTTTGACACTGACCTTGCGGATAAAGACACTGATACAGACAGCATAACATTTTCAGCCACAGCTTTTTACGGCAGTGATAAAATACCTTTGACAGTCAAAGTTAATGGCGAGAAGCTTTCCGGCAGTGAAACTTATACCGCACTGCTTTCTGAGGGGGAGAATATTATAACTCTCTCTGCGGAAAAAGACGGCTCAAAGGCTGAAAAAAGCTATAAGATAAAATATACCCCTGCGGAGTTTTCGATCGATACCGACCTTTATGACCGCACTGTAAATGACGCTGATTTCAGCTTCTATGCGAGAATGAAAGGTCAGAGCGGCAGTGCAAAGCTCAGCGTTATTCTAAACGGCAAAAAGCTTTCGGGCAGTGATAATTATTCCTGCACCCTCCAAAGCGGCGACAACCGCATAAGGCTTTATGCAAAAGACGGGGATAAAAAGATAGACAGATATTTCACTGTCACCTATGTGCCTCTTGCTGACGATACCACAAGACCTGAGATAACATATATAAACGTCACCGACGGACAGACTGTGAAAGGCTCAGGATATACCCTCAGATTTAACGCACAGGACTATCAGGGAGGCAGGATATATGCAGACAAGACCGAAGTTTGGCTCAACGGTCTGTCTGTGGAGTGTATCGCACAGGACAGGAACTCAGCTTATTATCTCCAGCTTTCAGGGGGCGCAAATCTCCTTGAAATAAGGATCTATGACTCCGAGGGCAGATATGGGGATTATGCCTACACCATAAATTCTGTCAGCGCACAAAAGGGTGAGCAGACAGGCGTTATAACAATGAGCCTTGACGCCGATACCATAGGGCTTGGACAGCTTGCCGCAGGCTCAGAGGTGGCAATATACGAGGGCGACACAGGCGTTGACGTTATAGAGCGTTTTCTTCAGCAAAACGGCTTCACAGCCGACTTTACAGGAAAGGGCGACCAGCGCTACCTAAGCCGCATACACAAAAGCGGTGCATTTGCAGGGGGAATGGTAAACAGCGAGCTTGCGGAGATTATAAAAAATGACGGCATTGCAGACAGCGGCACACAGTATGCCGACAGCCTTGGAGAGTTTGACTACACCTACGGCTCGGGCTGGGTGTATACTGTAAACGGCAATATGCCTGCATACGGCATGGGCAAGGTGAACTTCACCGACGGCGACACTGTTAGGCTTGCGTTCACCGTTGCCTACGGCAGAGATATAACAGGCGCACAGGATAGCTATGACAAAACATGGTAGGAGGATATTATTGAAAACGAGGGGTTTTCTTGGCAGATTGACGGCGGCGTTCGCAGGGGCGATAATGCTTCTGACGAATGTTCCTGCGGCGAGTGCAGATAACGCAGATAAAAGCGACAGGATAACGGAGAGCGCAGAAAAAGTCTGTCAGTGGCAGCGTGACAAAATGGGCATTTCTCAGGACGAGAGCATTTTTTCGGTGGACTTTCTGCAAAGCGCAGGCATAGGAAGTTCCGATTGGCTTGCCATAGGCATTTCACGCTTCGGCTTTGAGGAGGACTATGAAGCTTATCTCACCGCACTTTCTCAGCGTGTGAAAGATCTTTCTGATACCGACAACGCTACCGAGTGGCAGAGGTGCGCCATAACAGCCGCAGCAATGGGCGGTGATCCTGCCGACCTTGAGGGCATAGACCTTGTGAAAGGCGGCGTTTACGGCAGAGATGAAAACAATTCCGTGGGCAAACAGGGTCTTAACGGTTGGATATTTGCGCTTTTGACCCTAGATACAATGGGCTACAAGACACCCGAAGGGGCAAATTTTGACAGAGAGCGTATAATTGACGAGATAGTTTCTTCGCAGAATACCGACGGCGGTTTTTCGCTGTCAAAAGGTGAAAGCGATATAGACATCACCGCAATGGCTTTGCAGGCGATAGCGCCATATTACAATGATTTTTCCCGTGACGATGTGAGAAAAAGCGCTGACAAAGCGGTGGAGTATCTCAGCGGCGAGCAGGACAGCTCAGGTTCTTTCGGCAGTGCAGAAGCTGACGCACAGGTAGTCATAGCACTTTGCTCGCTTGGTATCGACCCCGAAGCTGACAGCCGCTTTGTAAAAAATTCCGACCTTTTGACGGCACTGCTTTCTTATCAGAACAGCGACGGCGGATTTTCACATGAAAAGGGCGGCGGCTCTGACGAGCTTGCCACAGGGCAGGCGCTTTGTGCACTTGCGGCACAAAGGCGTTATGAGCTTACGATGCGGCGCATTTACGATATGAGAGAGGAGCTTTCAGTTCTACAGCGTGAAAAGCTTGACGGCATAAACGGCAGGCTTTCAGACATCTCAGACGAGGAGAGCGCAGAAAAAGCCTTGAAGCTTTTCAATGACCTAGATTGTGACGAGCGCACATATGTGAGATACGGGGCAGAGCTTGAAAATGCGGCGGAAAAATACGGCCTGACACTGAGCGACAGGGCTTTCACAGAGGAGCTTGCACAGACAGACCATGGAAACGGCTGTATATACAGTATCGAGAAAACGGGGATATATACGGGCAAGACAGGTTTTACAAAAAGCGACAGGAACAAGCTTGAAGCCCTGAGAAAAAACGGCGTGACTTCGGGGGATTGCACTACTATAGCGGTGCTTCTAGCCCATGCAAAGGCTGACGATAGCCTTTCTGACAGTGATAAGATAATATCAGAGCTTGAAGAAATGAACGCCAAGGCGAACGAGCTTTACAGTGAGATATCAGACCTTAACAGCATCATAAGCCGTGAGCTTTATCCTGTTGACAGTGTTGGAAAAGACAAAAAAGAGCTTTTGGAAAAGACCGCAGAGCGCATAAAAAAGCTTCCTGAAAGCGAGTGGAAAAAGGTCACTTCTGCCGACGAGATAATAAAAGCGGCGGAGGATAAAGGCGTGACAGTGTATGTGATATCGGCGGCAGCGGTGCTGTGCGCAGTGGGAGTTTTCACAGTGGTAAGAAAGAAGGGTAAAAATGCGTGAGATAACAGATGAAGTAAAAAAGGTCATAATAGGCAAGGACGAAGTGGTGGATATGGTGTTCGCCGCAATTTTGGCGCAGGGTCATGTGCTTATGGAGGACGTTCCGGGCGTGGGAAAAACTACCCTTGCGGTGGCGTTTTCAAAGGCTTTGGGACTTGAAACAAAGAGAATACAATTCACCCCTGATACAGTGGCTTCCGACATAACAGGCTATACGGCTTTTGACAGACAGGCACAGGGCTTTACTTTTCACAGCGGTGCGGCGATGACAAATATACTTCTTGCAGACGAAATAAACAGGACCTCAGGCAAGACCCAATCTGCGCTTTTGGAGGTCATGGAGGAGCGTGCCTGCACAGTTGACGGCAGAACTTATCCCCTGCCTGAGCCTTTTGCAGTGATAGCAACGCAAAACCCTACAGGCACAGTCGGCACGGCGGCATTGCCTGTTTCACAGCTTGACAGATTTATGATAAAGCTTTCAATGGGCTATCCTGACAAGGCGGCAATGCGAAGCATAATGTCAGACCGAAGCAGTTCAGACCCGCTTGCAGATGTGAAAGCCGTCTGCACCGCTGAAAAGCTTATAGAAATGCAGAAAAAGGCAAAGGCTGTTTTTGTTGACGACAGCGTTTACGACTACATCTCAGACCTTTGTGACGCCACAAGGCACAACGAGAACATCTCTCTCGGCGTATCGCCAAGAGGAGCATTGGCGCTTTGCAGGATAGCAAAGGCGTGGGCGTGCTATAACGGCAGAGAATATGTCGTTCCACAGGACGTAAGAGATTTCTTTGTTCATGTTTGCAGCCACAGGATAGCGCTTTCAGCAAAGGGCAGGCTCTCAGGACTTGCCGCAGAAAGCATACTTGACGAGATACTCAGAAGCGTAAAATGCCCTGAGAACGAGGAAAAACGCTGATGAAAAGGCTATGCTTCTGCCTTTGCACAGCTTTGGGTATACTGCTTTTTGCACTGAAAAAGCCCATAGGCACATCGGTGCTCGGTGTGTGCGCAGTTTTCTTTGTGCTGTCAATAAGTGTAAATATATTCTCAAAGAAAAAGCTCTCAGCAATACTTGTCAGCGACGGCACAGGCTTGAAAAATAAGGATATGAGCCTTAAGATCATCTTCACAGGAAGCGGCGGCGAATACAGCGGAAAACTGCGGCTTAGAAATATGCTCACAGGGCAGTGCGAGGATATAAAGGTACGTTTTATCATAAGCGGTGCGCCTGCGGAGGTCGATATCACTGTAAAAAGCGATACCTGCGGAAAGATAAAAGCAGAGTTTTTGACACTTCGAGCCTTTGACTTCACAGGGCTGACGTGGAAAAAGGCGCAGTGCGAAATAAAGGGCAGTATAAATATAATGCCGGACGCCGCAGAGATAGACGAGGGCGAGGAAGCAAAGCTCAAAGAAGCCCTTGAAAGCGACTTTTTCAGCGAGGAGAACGAGGGCTTTGACCACAGCGAGCCTATCGGCATAAGAGAATACCGTCAGGGGGACAGCTATAAATCGGTGCATTGGAAGCTGTCTTTCAGACTTGGTGATATCTACGTCCGTGAATATGGCGAACCTGTAACGGACAGCCTTTGTATCTACGTTGAAACAGGCGGAAACGCCCTTGCAAAGGATTATGACCGCATTGCCGCAAAGGCACTGAGCCTTTCAATGTCACTTTCAGACAGCGGCAAAGGGCATTACATGGCGTTTTACAGCTTTTCTCAGCAAAGAAAAGTTTTCGAGCATATCGACAGCGCAGACAGCTTCACTGTTGCTCTGGACAGCCTGCTTTCTTCACAGCCTGAGCAGGGAAAAGAGCGGCTGGCAGAGTTTTCAGAGCTGTTTGAAAGAAGCGGCATAAGCCGTGTTATCCAGATAAAATAATAAAAGAGGTGACAATTTTGACAGCAAGCATTTGCTATGTGGAAAAGCGCTTTTCAAAGGGCGTTTATATCATGCAGAGCCTTTTTGGCGCAGTGACAATGCTCATGCTGTCATTGTCGCTTGGTATGGGCTGGAGAGCCTTTGCCTTGGTAGGGGCGTGCATATTGACCGCCATTGCAGGGGTATCAAAAAAGACCTTGCCTATGCCATTTTTCACCGCTCTTTTGTCGGCGGTGATATTCCATAAAAAGTTTTTTACAAGCCTTGCAGGGCTTTTGAACTGCATTTTGACCGCCCACGGCAAAAGCGCAGGGGCAGTGGAAATGCTTGTGGAAAAAAGCTCAGACCCTTGGTTTGCACTGTGCGTGGGTGCGGTGATAGTTTCCACAGTGCAGAGCATTTTCAGCCGCCTTGACAGCAGAGTTTTTACAGTGGCAATGCTTGCGCTGTTTTTGTGCGCAGGTATCTTTATAGATATCCCTCTGTATTATGCCGCCGCAGAAGTGGCGCTGGGTATCTTTGCGGTGACTTTTTCGGGCATCATAAAAGGCGATTTTAAGCCCTTTGTGCTTATCCTGACAGACTTTTGCGCAGTGTTTATAGCTTGTCTGACAGGACTTTTTGATAAGCTTTCTGACTATGCCTTTGCCGACCGCTTTAATGAAAAAAGTCAGTATGAGATAATAATGGAGCACCCACAGCCTTTGTATCTTATCGAAAGCCGCTTTGAAAAAGAAACGAACGGCGTGTGGGGCGAGCTTAGCGGCGAGGAGAAATACGCATACTCAGACGAGTTCTATTGGCTCGATAAGCTTGATTTTTCCCCTGCTTTTCAGACTTCTTACCTTGACAATGCCCTTGAAATATCCGACAGCGGTATTGTTACAGTGAACATCAAAAAGGTTGGAAAGCCCATTTATACCTACGGCATGACCGCCGCAGAGAACGCTTTCTCCGACCCAAAGATAATAGGGGGAAGCTTTGAAAACACCAAGAGCTATTACAAGCTTGCGGTGTCAGAAAGCTATCTTACAAAGCCTTTCGGCACATATGATACCCTGCGCACTTCCAAGCCTGCGGACTATCTTTCCGCAGAAAAAGGCTATCGTGACTATGTTTATTCCACCTGCCTTGACATATCAGCCGAGGACAAACAGCTTGCCGCAAATCATTTTGACTTGCAAGGTTCACAGGGCAAACTGCGGTCTGATATGCTAAGCTTTTTTGTGTCAGACGCAGTGCTTGACAGTTCAAAGACCTATGGGGGCGAAAGCTCTTTTGCAGATATGCTTGAGGTCACCTGCCGTGGGGGCGAGGAGGACTTTGCCGCCGCCGCAGTGAAAATATTCCGTGCAAAGGGCGTTCCTGCTAGGCTTTGCAGAGGATATTTCATTACGACAGATATGACAAAAGATCTTACAGATAACTCAGCCCTGACCGTCACCTCAAAACAGCTCCATTACTGGGCTGAGTATTACAAAGACGGCATAGGCTGGCAGCCTTTTGAGGTCTGCTCCGATTATGTTGGCATGATAAAAACTGACGACAGCTCCGCAAAAGCCAAGTTCACCAACCAAGGCGGAGAAGCCCTTGCCCCCGAGGACGAGGACAAGCCGAGGGAGGAGATCTTTGAGGAGAACAAGACCAAACCTGTTGAGAAAAGCTATGCGGTCTATATCATTATTGGTGCGGTAATACTTATACTCTGCCTTATTATGGCAATAATAGTTTTGGTAAGAAAAAGAAAGTTTGCCGCTCTGCCTGACAGAAAAAAGGCGGATAAGCTGTTCTTTGCAGGCAGGAAAAAGCTTTGCGGCAAGGATTTCTCAGCACATACGCCTAGGGAGCTTTTTGATAGCATAAAGAAGACCTACGGCACTGATATGGCGGAAAGCTTTGCAAAGTGCGAGAAAATATACGAAAAAGCGAGATTTTCAAGGCTTGAGATATCCAAAGAGGAAATGGCGGCAGTGAAAAATTTCGCAGGCTTTGCAAAGAAAGCCAAGAAGCTCAAAAGTCAGGAGGGTGCAGAAAAGTGAAAAAGGATATCGCCCTGCTCATAGTCATAATCTTAGCGGCGGCAGCGGTCATAAAGGGCGTTGATATTCAGTCCGTTGACGAGTATTACAGTCTGCACAGCGACGATACTGCAAACGCCGCTCATACTGTTACCCTGACAGTGGATTGCTCCGATATTTTGGATAATTATGATATGCTTGACAAAAATCTCCGTGACGAGCGCTATGTTCCCTCAGACGGCATTGTTATGCCTGCGGAAAAATATGTCCTCCGTGAGGGCGACACCGCCTTTGACCTGCTGGAAAAAGCCGCAAGGTGTGAGAAGATACCACTTGATTATCAAGGCTCAGAGGATAATATTTACAACACTGTATATGTCCGTGGCATAAACAATATCTACGAGTTCTCCTGCGGTCCGTCCTCAGGGTGGACCTACACTGTAAACGGCGAAAGCCCTGATAAGGGCTGTTCTCAGTATGTCCTTCATGACGGTGACAGCGTGGAGTTTTATTATGTCTGCGACTACACAAAGGAGGCGGCGAAATGAGATTGTCAGCTTTTCACCCTTTGACCGCCCTTGTGTATTTTGCGGCAGTGCTTGCGGTGACAATGTTCTGCTTTTCACCAGCCGTTGGAATATGCTCGGCGGCAGGAGCGTTCCTGTTCTGTTCCT
>CALEJX010000456.1 GCA_937898375.1 uncultured Ruminococcus sp. | reverse complement strand
CAGCCAAGCTTTACAGTCTGTCTTGGTGTGACAACATTGAGTTTTACCGATCCGAGAAGCCCATGCTCTTTCAGCTTGCCCTCAACA
Source organism: uncultured Ruminococcus sp. (assembly GCA_937898375.1). Lineage (GTDB taxonomy): Bacteria > Bacillota > Clostridia > Oscillospirales > Ruminococcaceae > Hominimerdicola. Next base: position 23,111 of record CALEJX010000456.1, on the reverse strand, counting down.
AGACCAAGCGTCAGCCTTGTGCCGTAAACAGGCACGTTGAATTTTTTAAGAAAATAAGGTAACCCGCCGATATGATCCTCATGACCATGAGTAAGCACAACGCCCCTGAGCTTTTCCTGATTTTTCTCAACATATGAGAAATCAGGGATAACGATATCAACGCCTGGCATTTCGCTGTCAGGAAAAGCCAGACCGCAATCTATGACGAACATATCGTTTGAACACTCGATAACGGTGAAGTTCTTGCCTATCTCGTTAAGACCGCCAAGAGGGATTATCTTCACAGGCGTTCTTCTTACAGGCTCTTTCACCCTGTTCGCCGCAGGTCTCGGACGTCTTTGCTGAGTGTTCTGCGACTTTCTCTGCTGAGTTTCAGTTCTCGGCTGGAGCGTTTTTTTCACGCTGCCAGAAGCTCTCTGACTTTTTACACGGTCAAGCTCTTTTGAAGCCTGCGCCAGAGGTATCTCGTTCTTATTCTGTTTTTTTCTGAAAAAACGTTTTTGTGTAGGATTTTTTACAGTATTGTTCTTTTCGTTCATAAAATAATATACTTTGCCCTGCTGCACGCCGCTTTCAAAGGCGCAAAACGCCGCAAAAAAGCAGCACAAACATACGGCAGGAGCAATTATCTCCTTCCTGCTGCATCTTATCATGCTCAAATAATATTCGATTTTTCCGTTTAGAATCTATATACCGCTGCGTTTGGGCTTTGATATCGTGCGCTGTCCAAAGCGCTTGAAGCCTCAAAGAAAGACAGATTGGTGTGTTGAACGCAGTTTAAATACAGCGGTATGAGCCGCCTTTGTCCGAACAAAAATATCTGATTATATTGTACTCCATTTTCCCTCTAATGTCAATAGCAATTTATTACATTTACCTGTATATGCCCTTTATCCTGCTTGTTATCTCCTCGCAAACGGCAGCCGCCTGCTCACAGCTAACGCTTTCGGCGAACACTGTTATACCTCTCTTATCCCTCAGCGGTCTTATAACTGCGTGGGTCTTTCCTATTGTTATCTCACCCTCCGCCGAACAGCCAAGCTCTGAGAATATCTTTTCTTTGTTTTCACGGCTCACTGTTATGCCCACAAATCGGCTTGAAGTATATGCGTCAGGCACATCACGGAGGGCTTTTTGAAGGGTTAGTCCCTGTTCAGACAGATAAGCCGCTACCACCGCCGCAAGGTAAAGCCCGTCATAAGCAAACATATTGTGGGGCGAAACGGCAACGTCCTTTGCTATGTCCACATTGTTTTTGTATCTGTAAAGCCTACCGCAGTGGACTTCGGCGGCGGTATCTGCACTAGAGGGAAAATTCTCAGGCAGCGCCACCGCAAGCCCCTTTTCAAAGCACACCCCTGCATACATTGCCGCAAGCTTTTCCCACATCACATAGCCTGTTTCTTCACTGTAGGCTGATACTTTTGCGCCGTCTGCGGAAAGATTAAATATTATACGCTCAACCTCTGTATCGTTCCTGCCATGAAAAAGTCTGTCCGCAAGGGTCGCCTTTTTAACATCATATGTGCGGATATCCACATTTACGCCTTTAAATCGGTAAGGGAGAATTTTTTCAAGCTCTGCGGCGTATATCTCCCTAACCGCAGAAAAATCTGTCACACAGCCTGTCCGAGAAAGCCCCACACTGCGATATGCTCTGTCGTCAGCTATGCTCTCAATGCGGTCAAGGAGTTTTTCCTCGGGCAACATTCCCCCTGCCGAAATAAGCCTTGCATGGCCTGAGATATTTGCGCCTATGAGTATGCCAAACGCTCCGCCAAATCTGTTCACAGCATAGGAAAGCTCTGAAATGCCTGCTCTGCCTATACTGCACACGTTCACCCCTGCCTGACATATGCCGCAGTCAAGAGCTTGTTTGAGCAAAAGGCTTTCGTCAGAGCCAAAAGCTGTCACGATACTGCCGCCTGTTTTTACGGCACTTGCAGAGCAAAGCCCGAAAAGCAGAGCCCTTTGCGCTGTGGCTTCACCGCCCCACAAACTGCACTCGCCGTTATCTTCTATGACAAGTCGGCTGTCAGACGAGTTTTTCACATTCTCATAAAGCCTTGCGCCCTTTTCCACAGTTTTTCCTGACCAAATGCCTACGCCTTTTTCAATAACGGCTTCACTTGCGATATGAGACTTTTCGCCTATGACAGAATATGCGCCGCACTTCACGCCGCTGTCAAGAACAGCACCACGGCATATCACCACCCTGTTTATGTCACAGCGTTCCGATATCACCGAGCCTATGCCCACATATCCGTCCACCTTGCCGCCCTTTACAACTGCGTTATCGTCTATGACGCTTCCGCTTTCTATGACCGACCCTGACATAACAGAAACGTTCTCTCCTATATAAACAGGCTCAGCTATCGCCACACCGCTAAAATTATTTTCCGTCAGCCTTTGGGACATATTTTCATTGCAGAGCATATGCCTTTGGCAATCGAGAAAAGCTTCGGGGGTGGTTATCCTTTTATAATAGCCTTTTCCGTCAAGCAGGACAGCTTCGCCGCTTTTCACAGCTTCGAGGATAATATCATCCGTCATATCCATAGGCTTCTCAGGATTTATGCTGTCAAAAAGCTCTCTTTTCACTATATATATGCCCGCAGGTCTGTTTTCAGTATCATAAGTCAGAGCCGTACAAAGGATATCATGGTTCAAATGCGCTTTTATAAGCTCATCGATAGGGTGAGTACAGATACAGTTACATTCCACGGCAAGCGCTTCTGTTTCATCGCCCATTGCTGTTTTCACAGCCTGCGCAGTGCTTTTGCCTGCGGTGTTTATCATATGAAGCTTTATATTTCCTGAGTATTTTTCATCAAGAAGCCTTTCTACCTGTTCAGAGCCATAGCCCACCGCAAGCACAGCTTCCGAAAAGCCTGCTTTCTCCAGCATTTCAAGAGTAAAAAGCAAAATTTCTTTTCCGCACAGCCTTAGAAGCGCCGCAGGTCGCCTGTCTGTCATGGGCATCAATCTTTCTCCACGTCCTCCGCATAAAACAACAGCTTTCATATATGTTCCTCCGTTCATAATTTCAGTTTAATGTATTATTGGAAAACATACCCACTGTTATTCATGCGAAAAAAATTTGCCGCCACCCTTTTCAAGATAGAAAAAATATGCTATAATGTAGGATACGGCATAAAATTTTACGGAGGTGTATATAATGGAGCAGTTTACGGCTCTTAAAAGAAAAGCACTTGAAAAATACTTTTCACGAATGAACGACCAACAGCGCAAGGCTGTGTTCAAAATAAAAGGTCCTCTCCTTATACTGGCAGGAGCAGGAAGCGGCAAGACAACAGTTTTGGTAAACCGTATCGCAAACATGATATACTTTGGCAACGCATACAACACAGAGCAGACCTACGGCACACCCTCTGAGCAGGACATACAGTTTCTAAAAGACTACGTTGACGGCAAGACAAATGACGCTTCTACCCTTGCGGACATTGTGGCATATGACTGCATAAAGCCGTGGAGCATACTTGCTATCACGTTCACAAACAAGGCGGCAGGCGAGCTTAAAGAACGTCTTGCTGGAATGTTGGGAGAGGCAGGTCAAGGCATAACAGCGGCGACTTTCCACTCCGCCTGCGCAAGGATACTCAGGCGTGAATGTGACAAGCTGGGCTTTTCAAGCAGCTTCACCATTTATGATTCAGATGATTCTCAGAGAACTGTAAAAAGCATACTGAGAGAGCTTGACATATCTGAGAAGATGTTTCCCCCGAGAGCCATACTCAGCGAGATTTCTCATGCAAAAGACCAGCTCCAAGAGCCTGATGAATACATCACCTCAGCCGCAGGAGATTATCGTGACCTCACCATAGGCAAGGTATACAAGCACTATCAACAGAAACTCAAAGCCGCAAATGCCATGGACTTTGACGATATAATCTGCCACACTGTAAAGCTTTTTGAGCAGTTCCCTGATGTTCTCGACCACTATCAGAATTTGTATAAATACATAATGGTAGACGAGTATCAGGACACCAACAAGGCTCAGTTCAGACTTGTTTCGCTCCTATCACAGAAATTCAATAACCTGTGCGTTGTGGGTGATGACGACCAGAGTATCTACAAGTTCCGTGGTGCGACCATTGAGAATATCCTCAATTTTGAGGAGCAATTTAACTGCAACGCTGACACTGACGTTATAAAGCTTGAACAGAATTACCGCTCGACCCAGAACATTCTTAACTGCGCAAATCAGCTTATAAGCAACAATCAGGGCAGAAAGGGCAAAAATCTGTGGACAGCTTCGGGTGACGGCGAAAAGGTCACAATATACAAGGCTTCAAGCGAGCGCAGTGAAGCAAAATTCGTGGCTGACACCATTTTAGAGGACATAAACAAGGGCAGAAAATACAATGACCATGCCATTCTTTACAGAATGAACGCACAATCAAACGCTTTGGAGCAGACTTTCATACAAAGCGGCATACCATATAAAATAATAGGCGGTCTAAAATTCTATGACAGAAAGGAAATAAAGGATATCCTTGCTTATCTTTCTGTAATAAACAACCATTTCGACTTTCTCCGCCTAAGAAGAATAATCAACGAGCCGAAGCGTGGTATCGGCGAAGCCACTGTCAATGCACTGGAGCAGATAACCTCAGACCTTGGGGATTCACCTATCCACATCATGCAGGAAGCTGATATGCTTGCGCCCCTTGTAAAGCGTTCAAAACAGCTTATGCCTGTGGGCGATATGCTATCGGAGCTTACTGAGCTTTCTGACACTCTGCCACTTGCGGAGCTTTTGGATAAGCTTCTTGATATGACAGGCTACAAGCGTCATCTTGAAATGCAGGGCGACGAGGGTCTTACACGTCTTGAAAACATTAACGAACTTAAATCCACCATGTCAAGTTATGAAGAAAATGCAGACGAGCCGTCGCTGTCGGGCTTTTTGGAGGAAATATCACTTTACACTGATGTTGACAATCTCGACCCTGACGCTGACTATGTTGTGCTTATGACAATGCACTCTGCAAAGGGACTTGAATTTCCGATAGTTTTTGTTGTGGGAATGGAGGACAACATCTTCCCGTCTGCAAGAAGTCTTGAATCGGAAGCCGACACAGAAGAGGAACGCAGACTTGCTTATGTTGCGGTGACACGAGCAAAGGAAAAGCTTTATCTCACCCACGCAGAGGAGCGTATGCTTTACGGTCGAACTGACCGCAACAGGATATCACGTTTTATAAAAGAGCTTCCTGCCGATTGCATAGAAAAGCAAGCTGAAGAAACAAAAGCTTCACCTTATCTCAACGGCTATGAAAAACCTCACAGCATGAGCCTGCAACAGCAGCTGGCTCAGCGCAGGGCTGACAAGAGCAGTGTTTCTGTGAATACTGAAACTTTCGCACCAGGGGACAGAGTTTTGCACAAAATATTCGGCGAGGGCACTGTTTTAAGCTCAAAGCCTATGGCTAACGATACACTCGTTGAAATAGCATTTGACAATCGTGGCACGAAGAAGATAATGGCAAATTACACCAAGATAAAAAAGATATAGCAATATGAAAAATCCGCAGGACGAAACAAAGCGCTCTGCGGATATTTTTTGCAATATAAAAGCCGTACACCAAAAGATGTACGGCAAATTTGTGTGTTATCAGATAACGTCGTCTTCCTGATTTGGAATGTTAAGCTGTTTCTTAGGCACACGCTTGATAGGGTCATAGACCCACTTCTTACAGCTATAATCAGCGTCTACCAGACCCTGCTTTTCACAGAGGACCTTGTTTCCTTCTCTTGATCTGTTGCCGAAAAGGCAGTAAGAACATGACGGTGAAATTCTGTTACCAAAATAGCTCTTCTTTGCCATGATTTATACAACTCCTTTAAGATAAGTTAATCTTTTTTCATTTGTATACAATTATATCATACTGTTTTAGAAAATGCTAGTCTTTTCTTCAAAGTTAGTAATAAAATCATCATAATCAAGCAAAATGAGGGGATAAAATTGTTCACTTTGACGAATTTAACATTATTTGTAACAGAAGTCAAAATTGTGTCCGGGATAAAGAATGGATAGATAAAACGGCATATGACAGCAGACAGAAAGGCTGATGTCAGACGTGAGATAAAAAAAGGCACAAGGGAAAAATCCATGCCCAGTGCAGCTATCTGTATCATCACGCACAGACCGCCGAATGAGCATACGGCGGCTATAAATGGTAGAAGATAAAATGGACTTTCTGAAAGCTCAGTGAGAGAGGTTATTTCAAGACAGCTTTTCACAAGCACAAGTCCGTTTTCTGACAGTGAGAACGTATTTTTCAGAAAGCTGAACCCTCCGCAGTATTCAAGAGAGGACATAAAAGCTCCGAAAAAGACTATCATAACGCAGATAACAAAAAGGGACTTCCCTGCCGAGATAACGCTGTCGGTGAACATTCTGCCGTCAAGTCTGAAAGTTGGTTTTGATGTTTTCTTATCCTCGTTTATGGCTCTGCCAAGGATAAGCGAAGTGAGAAAATTTGCCGCTAGTATGGACACGAACACTGCAATGCCTGCTCCCGTACAGCCAAAAACCGCAAGACCCACTGTACCCGAATAAAAAGCCGGTCCGCCGCAACAGCAAAAGCAGGACATTATCTTTGCCGTCCGCTGGGATATTATCTTCCTCTGACACAGGTCTGAGAGAAGCTTTACTCCCACAGGATAGCCTGCGGTATTTCCAAGAAGAAACACAAAGAAAAGATGAGGCGGTATGCCCATTATAAATCTTGATATGGGATAAAAAGGCATTGAAACGCAGTAGTAAAGTCCACTTGAAACAAGAATCTGCGACAGCGCCATAAAAACGAACAGCGACGGGATTATGATATTCATACAGCGGTCAACGGCTTCGGAAATGCCAAGCTTTACGCTCTCGCCGCCTGATATGGCGATAATGCAGAACCATATGACCACCCCTGCAAGTATGTATATGCAAAGCTCCTTTGCAAGTCTTTTTAACATTTTCATGACCTCCTTTTTCACTTTTCAAGTATATGTCAGTCTGTCCCATAATATAATTAGGCATAGGACAATGAACGGAGGACGCAAAAATGAAGAAGATACCTTTCATGAGCTTTTTCGGCATGACAAAAGAGCTGACCGCACTAAGTTCATATATAAGCATAACTGATGACAGAGCCGCCGTTATCGAAAACTGCAAGCAGATAGTGGAATGCAGTGAGATAATGGCAAAGGTGCTGACAGGCTCTTTTGAGATAGAGATATGGGGGAGCGGTCTTACAATGTCAAACTTCTGCTCTGACAGCGTGGAGATAAGAGGAAAAATAGAGTCGGTCAAGCTTGTGTCAAGAAGTATCAGGGAGAGAGGATAATGATTTTCGGTTATATAGATTATGTTATCACAGGGGATAGTTTCACAAAGTTTTACCGCAGGATAATGTCGGATAAGCTTCCTGTGAGCAAAATGTGTGAAAAGGGCGGAAAGCTCACTTTGCGTATGCCTGCGGAACACTACAAGGCACTTGAAAGGTTATGCGATGAACTTGGGCTTGAATACACCGCCGCAAAACGTCACGGAAGCTTTGTTCTTGCAAAGCGCTTTTTCGGCAGAGGAGGACTTGTCATAGGCACAGCGGCTGTCATGCTTTCGTGCTTCTATCTTTCAAACGTGGTGGTGAGGTTTGACATTCTCAGTGATGATGAAAACATCAGAAAAGGCGTTATGGCGGTGCTGAAAGAGGAGGGCGTGGAGACAGGCACTTATATCCCAAGCATTGACCTTATAGTCACAGAACGTGCGCTGAAACAAAAAGTGGAGGGCATATCATGGGCAGGCATAACACGCAAAGGCGACACGCTGATAATAGACGTTATCGAAACTGAGGGAGACACAAAGCGTGAATCAAACCGCTATCCCTCAAACCTTGTTGCCTGCGAAAACGGAGTTATCGAGAAAGTTGAAGTTTATGACGGACAGTTAAAGATACCTGTGGGGAGCGGTGTGACAAAGGGCGATATCGTTGTAGGCGGCGAGATAGTCACATCAAAGTCCAGCTGGATAGATGGCAAAGAAAATGTCGAGACAAAGACAAGCTATGCACGCTCAAAGGGCAAGGTGTTAGGCACTTTTGAGCGCACTGTCACATTCACACAGCCCTTTGAGGACAAGGCAGAAAAGACAACAGGCAAGCGAGATACAAAGCGCTTTTTTACTGTGTTTGACGCTGATATACCTCTTTTTATCTCAAAGCCTGAGGGCTATTGGAAAGATGAGCAGAGATATTCTCCCCTGTCTCTGTTCGGGATTGAAATGCCTTTCGGGATAACCACCTGCGAGCTTGAAGAATATAAATTCTCACAAAGCACTCTCACTGAACAGCAGGCGCTTGACGCTGTTCACGAAAAGGCATATTTGTATGAGGAAAATTTTCTCTCAGACTATGAGATAAAAGACCGACAGGTGGAGGATAATGTGACGGAAAACGGAGTTACCGCCACTGTTACATACACACTGTACGGGAAACTTTGCAGAGAGGTGGAATTTTTTATTAAGAAATGATCAAAAAGTGTGAAAAGGTGCATAAAAATGTGTTAAATCTTACTGAGATTGTTGCAATAATGAAAAAAATGTGATATAATAGCCTTATATAATAGATATTTCAGATCAAAAAAGAGGAAGTTGTGCTAATGGCGGAAAAACTTATCAGCGTTGACAGAATGGAAACTGTGCTCAGCCTTTTCGGCAATTATGATGAGAACGTTAATCTTATCCAAAAAGAGTATAATGTTGTCATTCTCGGCAGAGGTGACGATATCAAAATAACAGGCGACGAGGAAAACGTATTTAACGCCTCGGAAGCCATAAATAGCCTTATCGCTCTTATCAACAAGGGAGAAGCTATCACCGAACAGACTATAAGATATGTTTTCACACTTGTGCGAGAGGGCAAGCAGTATGAGATAAAGCATATGTCTGATGACGGCGTGTGCGTGACTGTGAGCGGAAAGCTCGTCAAGCCGAAAACTCTCGGTCAGAAAAGATATGTTGAAGCAATAAGGAAAAAGACTATCGTCATGGGCGTTGGTCCTGCGGGAACAGGTAAGACTTATCTTGCAGTGGCAATGGCGGTAAAGGATTTCAAGGCGCACGAGGTGGAGAAGATAATCCTCACACGTCCTGCGGTGGAAGCAGGCGAAAAGCTGGGATTTCTTCCAGGCGACCTGCAATGCAAGGTAGACCCATATCTCAGACCGCTTTATGACGCACTTTTTGAAATGCTGGGTCCTGACACTTTCGCCAAACAGCAGGAGCGTGGCTGTATCGAAGTCGCTCCGCTGGCGTATATGAGAGGACGTACTCTTGACGATTCTTTCATTATCCTCGACGAAGCGCAAAACACCACTCATGAGCAGATGAAGATGTTCCTTACACGTCTTGGATTTAATTCAAAGATAGTCATAACAGGCGATATAACGCAGATAGACCTGCCTGACCAAAGAAAATCGGGACTTATTCAGGCAATGAACGTGCTAAAGGGCATTGACGATATATCGATAAACAGATTTACCGACAAGGACGTTGTCCGTCACAAGCTTGTGCAGGACATAATCCTTGCTTATGAAAAATATAACAAAAAAGGAATGTGAAAAAGTAATGGGCAAGGTAAAAGTAATGATAACCAACGATCAGGCAGAAGTTAAGATACCTGTAGGAATAAGGCTTCTTGTAAGACGCTGCTGCCATGCTGTGTTGGAATACGAGGGTCACAATGATGATTTTGAAGTTTCTGTATCTTTTGTGAATGACGAGCAGATACATGAGCTTAACAAGGAGCATAGAAACATAGACCGTTCAACAGACGTGCTGAGCTTTCCTCTCGGTGAGAACGGAAATTTTGATCTGAATCACGAGACAGGAGCTTATCTGCTGGGCGATATAGTCATAAGCCTTGAAACGGCTTACCGTCAGGCTGAGATATACGGTCACTCTCTTGAAAGAGAGATAGGCTTCTTGACAGTACATTCAATGCTTCATCTCCTTGGCTATGACCATGAAGAAAGCAATCTTCAGGAGAGGATAATGCGTGAAAAGGAAGAAGCTATTCTTGGCAATCTGGGCATCTCCAGAGACGCCACGTTCCTAGGCGAGCATGAACACAGGTAAAACAGGGATAGGACGCTTCTTCAAGGGCTTTGTTTACGCCTTTGAGGGCGTTGTGAGCTGTATAAAAACAGAGCGCAATATGCGTTTCCACATTGGCACAGTAGTGCTTGTGATACTGCTTATGCGATTTTATGGGCTCAGCGCCGCCGAAACTGCCGCAGTTTATATCTGCATAGGGCTTGTTATAGCTCTGGAGCTTGTGAACACAGCTGTTGAAGCCGCTGTGGATATGGTGTGCAAAGATAAAAACCCCCTTGCTAAAAAGGCGAAAGACTGTGCGGCGGGGGCTGTTCTTATTGCGGCGATAGCTTCCGTGTCTGTAGGAATAAGGATATTTTGGGACTATTCTGCTTTTATGGCGATAGCCTCTTATTTTGCCAGAAACATATTGCTGGGTCTAGCTTTAGCCGCAGGCGTGATACTGTGGCTCGTGTGGGTGTTCAAAACGCCTGCTGACAAAGATAAAAAAAGATAAGGAAAATATATATGAACAAGAAAAAAACAAATTCAAAAAATGCGTTCGTCACCATTGTTGGACGTGCAAACGCAGGCAAATCTTCACTGCTCAACGCTCTTGTGGGCGAAAAAATAGCCGCAGTGAGCGACAAGCCGCAGACAACAAGAACGAAGATAACAGGCGTTCTCACAAAGGGAGATACACAGTTCGTTTTCATGGACACTCCGGGTATGCACAAGGCTAAAAACAAGCTTTCTGAGCATATGCTCAACGCTGTGAACGAGTCTGTTGCAGGCGTTGACCTTATTATCCTTATGGCTGACTGCACAAAGAAGATATCCGAAAACGAGCGTGAGCTTGTAAAGGGCTTCAAAGCAGGCAAGACTAAGGTAATACTTGTTCTGAACAAGATAGATCTTCTTGAAAACAAAGAGGATCTTATTGCTGTTATCACAGAGTATTCAAAGCTTTTTGATTTTATAGATATCGTGCCTGTGAGCGTTCTTGAAAATGACGGTCTTGACATTATCATGGAGGACCTTGAAAAGAATGCTGTGGAGGGTCCGCACTACTTCCCTGATGATAAATTCACAGACCAGCCTGAGAAGGTGATAATGGCTGAGATAATCAGAGAAAAAGCGCTCAACAACCTTAACGACGAAGTTCCTCACGGCATAGCTGTGACTATCGAACAGCTTAACGAACGTGAAAACAGAAACGGCGAAGCTATACTCGATGTTACCGCTACTATATACTGCGAGAGGGAGTCACACAAGGGCATACTTATCGGAAAAGGCGGCTCAATGCTTAGAAAGATAGGTCAGGAAGCAAGAGCTGACCTTGAAGATTTCTTCCAGATAAAAGTAAATCTCCAGTGCTGGGTAAAGGTAAAAGAGGGCTGGAGAAACCGTGAGGGCATGATAAAGAATTTCGGCCTTGAATAAAGGCAACATATTTTTCCGCTTATAATGACCGCCCCAAAAGCTGATAATATCAGTAAGGCGGTGAACATCATGACTTTATGGGACAAGTTCTTTGAAAGCGGCAGGATAGAGGATTATCTCACATATGCCGCACACAGAAAAGAGGATACTGACAATGCTGACCTTTATGGGACTGATACTGAGGGAAAATGACAGGGGCGAGTCGAGCAAGTCTGTCACTGTTCTCACGGCAGAGCGTGGAGTCATAGATATATTTGTTCGCGGCGGCAGGAAAAGCACAAAAAATGCGTCCTCAACCCAGCTTTTTGCATACTCTAAGCTGTGCGTTGAGGAGAAAAAGAACGCTAAAGGTCAATCTGTGTTTTTTCTCAACAGCAGCGAATCGGAGAAGCTTTTTTACAACATCAGGCTCGACCCTAAGAAAATGGCTCTAGCCTCGTATTTTTCCGAACTTCTCATGTATATACGAACAGAGGAAAGCGGCTGTGACGAGATAATGCGGCTGACGCTGAACACACTTTATTTTCTCAATAAGGGCGACAGGGATAACGAACTTCTCAAATCTATATTTGAGTTTCGTCTGCTGTGTGAAGCGGGATTAAGACCTGCACTTCTAGGCTGTTCAGTGTGCATGGCGTATGAGGCTGACATCATGCACTTCAACCTGTCAACAGGTGTTTTGGAGTGCGACAAGTGCTGTTACAACCCTGACAGTATTTACGATATTGAATTAGACAGGACTATGCTATACATAGTCCGATTTATTGCACTGACGGAATACGAGCGGCTTTTTGCTTTCAAGATAAGCGAAAAATATCAGAAAAAACTGACGGCTTTTACAGAGCGGTTTGTGAGATATAATTTGAAAGGCAAGTTTCCGTCGCTTGATTTTTACAGACTTTTGTAAAAGCAGATCACCGTCCTGAAAACATATGTGGGACGTCAAGGACGCCGTTCCCTGCATTTTCCACATACACAGGCGTGAATTTTGCTTTATTTTTGAGGTATATATAATGGATGAAAGATTTTACGACTCATTGGAGCTAAACAAAATTCTTGAAATGCTTTCAAAAGAATGTTCCAACGAAAGAACGAAAAAAATGGCTTTGGGGATAAAGCCTTGTTCTGACCTTTACACGGTCAAGAAAGAAACAGGCAAGACCGCCGAAGCCCTTGAACTCAGCGTGAGATACGGCACGCCGAATTTTTACAACATAAATGACGTATCAACTTACATCAAACGAGCCGAAGCAGGCGGCGTGCTTTCTCTTGGAGAACTTATTCAGATAAGGCGCTTGCTTGCACAGACCTATGAACTTCATCACTGGTATGAGCAGTGTGAGAACAAGGACACTTCCCTTTCATATCTTTTTGAGATGCTCTATCCAAACAAATATCTACAGCAGAGACTTGAAACGGCTATCATAGATGACACAAAGCTTTCTGACGATGCAAGTGCTGAACTTAGAAGCATAAGACAGAAGATAACACGTTCAGGACTGAAAATAAGAGAGACCCTTGACAAGATGATAAAATCCCCAAGCACTCAGAAATATTTGCAGGAGAGCATTGTCACAATGCGTGACGGACGTTTCGTTCTTCCTGTCAAAACTGAGTTCAAGGGCAATGTCAGCGGTCTTGTTCACGATACTTCCGCAACAGGCTCAACGCTTTTTATCGAGCCTATGTCGGTAGTGGAAGCCAACAACGATATCCGCATTTTGCAGGGTCAGGAGCAGGACGAGATACACAGGATAATCGCTGAATTTTCCATGGAATGTGCCCAAATGAAAGACCAGCTCATTTCAAACTACAATGCTGTTACTGAGCTTAATCTTTATTTTGCAAAAGCAAATCTCGGCGCAAAAATGAGAGCGATGCTCCCTGAGATATCTGATGACGGCATTATCGTGCTTAACAAAGCACGTCACCCTCTTATCGACCCGAAAAAGGTCGTGCCTATAAACTTCTCTATCGGCACTGACTATCACTCCCTGATAATCACAGGACCTAACACGGGCGGTAAAACAGTTGTGCTTAAAACTGTTGGTCTGCTCACGCTTATGACAATGTGCGGTCTGCTTATCCCTGCGTCAGACGGAAGCAGGATATCTGTATACAAAAACGCGCTTGTGGATATCGGCGACCAACAATCTATAGAAAACAATCTATCGACTTTTTCATCACACATAAGCAGAGTAAAGACCATACTTGATGAAGCGGACAGCGAGAGCCTTGTACTTCTTGACGAGCTTGGCTCTGGCACTGACCCTGTGGAGGGCGCTGCGCTGGCGGTGGCTATAATCGAGCGCATAAGGATATTCGGTGCGACCCTCGTTACAACTACACACTATCAGGAGCTTAAGATGTATGCTATCGACACTCCTGACGTTGAGAACGCTTCCTGCGAATTTGACGTACAGACTTTGCACCCGACATACAGGCTTATCATAGGCTCACCCGGCAAATCGAACGCTTTTGCTATCTCTGAAAGCCTTGGCATAGACAAGGATATAATCAAGTATGCTGAGTCGCTTATTTCTGAGGATAACAGAAAATTTGAAACTATCATAGACAATCTCGAACGCACGAGAATGCAGCTTGAAGAAAACAACAGGCTTGCGGAGAAATACCGTGCGGAAAGTGAAGCGCTGAAAAAAGAACTTGCAGAGCAGAAAGAAAAATTCTACGATCAGAAAGAAGCCGAGCTTGAAAAGGCAAGGCGTGAGGCTAAGCAGATAGTAAATCGTGTTCAGCGTGAGTCGCAGGCGCTTGTTGACGAGCTTGACAAGCTGAGAAAAGAGAAAGAAAATCCTAACTTCACTCAGAAAGCTATTGACGCAAGGCACAAGCAGAAGTCCACAATGAACAAGCTTTACAACGAAGCTAACCCTGTTTCCGAAAGCAGGAACGAGGGATATGTGCTGCCAAGACCGCTGAAAAAGGGCGACAGCGTGCTTATCGTAGATATAAACAAAAGGGGTATCGTTATAACGCCCCCTGACAACAGCGGAATGTGCTTCATTCAGGCAGGCATAATGAAAACCAAGATAGACGTAAAGAAGCTTCAGCTTATCGAAAAACAACAGCCGCAAAAGCAGGCAAAGAAGCCAGTGAAAAAAGGCGGCGTATCCAAAAACGGCATTGAGAGCCGCATGACACGAAAGGTATCCACCGAGCTTGATATCAGGGGCTATGCCGCTGACGAGGGCGTTCATGAAATGGAACAGTTCATTTCTGACGCTATCATGTCAGGCGTGACAATGCTTACCATAATCCACGGCAGAGGAACAGGTATACTCCGTGACGCCATAAGGCGTGCGCTCAAACGCCACCCGTCTGTAAAATCATTCAGAAAGGGCGTTTACGGCGAGGGCGAGGATGGTGTTACCATAGTCGAACTTAAATAATCACATTTCACCGCATTTTGGTATATAATAAGCCAAAGGCGGTGATTTTTTTGAGCGTCCACAAGCGTTCTTTCAAGAACAGGGTTTCATACATACTGCTGGCTTTTATCGTTATTCTTGCACTTCTAACGGCAGTGTTTTTTGCGCAACTTTCAAGGCACATCAGCGAAATAAGCGAGTTTGAAAGCAAGCAGGCGGCACTTGACGTGATAAATGCGGCGATAAGCAGAGAACTTGAAAAGCTGCCACAGAGCAGTTACATAAAGATATCCGAAACTGACGGCAGGATAACCTCCATTAACAGCGACACGAACGCCGTGAACAGGCTTCAAAGCAGCGTTTCAAAGGCTGTGAACGAAAGTCTTTCACAGCTAGAGGGTACAAAACTCAGCGTACCCATAGGCACACTTTCGGGAATAAATATCCTCACAGGCAGAGGTTTTGACATACCACTGCGGCTTCATCAGATAGGTGCGGCAAAAACAGAGCTTAAAAGCAGTTTCACAGAAGCAGGGATAAATCAGACAAAATACAACCTTTATCTCTCTGTGACCATAGAAATGACTGCCATTCTTCCTGCTCATTCAACAGATATAGTGGTGAGCTATGACTATCCCGTAAGCGAAACTGTTATCGTAGGAGAGATACCTGATATGTATTTAGACAGGGGAAAAGGCTGATTTTTTCGCAGTTTATAGAAAAAAGGCTTGTATTTCAACCATTGTTATGGTATAATATTAAGGTATGATATGCCGTCAAGGCTGAACGAAATGGAGTTGTGTTATTTTGAACGAACAGGACGCTAAAAAACGTATAGACGAGCTCGTTAAGCTTTTGAACTATCACTCTCAGCTTTATTACGTTGAGGACAGAAACGAGATATCCGACTATGAATACGATATGCTCCAGCAGGAACTGAAAGGACTTGAGGAGCAGTTTCCGCAGTTTATCAGAAGCGACTCCCCTACTCAGCGTGTAGGCGGCAAGGCGATATCAATATTTGAGAAAGTCACACACAAAGTTCAAATGGGTTCTTTGCAGGACGTTTTTTCCTTTGAACAGGTGAAAAGCTTTATTGAAACAGTTCAGCAGGCTGTGGATAAACCGCAGTTCGTTGTCGAGCCTAAAATAGATGGGCTTTCGGTATCACTTGAATATCGCAACGGCGAGCTTGCAATAGGCTCGACCCGTGGTGACGGCTTTGTGGGAGAGGACGTTACTTCTAATCTAAAAACGATAAAGTCCATACCTATCAAAATAAACGAGGAACTGCCTTTGTTAGAAGTCAGGGGCGAAACATATATGCCGAGAAATGTTTTTCTGAAGCTTGTTAAAGAGCAGGAGGACAATGACGAGCAGCCTTTCAAAAACCCTAGAAATGCCGCCGCAGGTTCTCTAAGGCAGAAAGACCCTAAAATAGCGGCAAAAAGAAAGCTCGATATCTTTGTGTTCAATGTTCAGCAGATAGAGGGCAAGGAGCTTACTTCTCACAAGGAATCTCTTGACTATCTGAAAACGCTGGGCTTCAAGACTATCCCTGATTACAAGCGTGTGTCAACTGCTGATGAAGTGATAGACTGCATAAAGGCTATCGGCGAAAAGCGTTTTGACCTGCCGTTCGATATTGACGGCGTTGTTATAAAAGTTGACGATTTCAGACAGCGTGAGATACTTGGTGCAACCGCAAAAGTGCCGAAGTGGGCTGTGGCTTACAAGTTTCCGCCTGAGGAAAAGACCTCAAAGCTGCTTGATATAGAGCTTAACGTGGGCAGAACAGGTGCTATAACACCTGTGGCTGTGTTTGAGCCTGTTTTTCTTGCAGGCACGAGTGTTTCAAGGGCGACCCTCCACAATCAGGACTTTATAAGAGAGAAAAACATTTCCGTAGGGGATATCATCAAGGTGCGCAAGGCAGGAGATATCATTCCGGAAGTCCTTGGCTCTGTAGAAAAGCATGGTGACGGAGTTTTCACGCTTCCTGAGTATTGTCCTGTATGCGGAACAAAGCTTGTGAAGTCTGAGGAAGAAGCGGCTGTCAGATGTCCGAACGTTGAATGTCCTGCGCAGATATTCAGGAGCATAGTTCACTTTGCTTCAAAGGGCGCAATGAACATTGACGGACTTGGTCCGCAGATAGTTCACACGCTTCTTGACAACAAGCTTATCACATCTGTGGCTGACCTTTACACTCTCAGCGAAAACAAGCTTTTACAGCTTGACAACTTCAAGGAAAAGTCAGTGAACAATCTGCTTAATGCTATAGAAAAGTCAAAGTCCAATTCTTTGGACAGATTGGTATTCGGTCTGGGCATAAGAAATATCGGACAGGCTTCTGCTAAACTTCTGTGCGACAAATTCGGCGACCTTGATAACATCATGAACGCTTCCGCTGAACAGATAGCTGAAATAGACGGCTTTGGCGGCGTAATGGCACAGAGCGTTTACAATGCTTTCCATGAGGAGCATATGATAGAGCTTATCAAAAGGCTCAAAGAATGTGGAATAAACACAAAGTATGAGAAGATCCAGATAGACGACCGCTTTGCAGGCAAGACTTTTGTTCTCACAGGCACTTTGCCGACACTGAAAAGAAGCGAAGCAAAGGCGCTAATTGAGAAATACGGCGGCAAGGCAAGCGGCTCGGTGTCCCAAAAAACGGACTATGTTCTTGCAGGTGAAGAAGCGGGAAGCAAGCTCGACAAGGCTCAGCAGCTTGGTATCGAGATAATCACCGAGGAACAGTTCAAGGATATGATAAAGTAATAAAAATATCGTATCTTTGTAGGGGCGAACAGTGTTCGCCCGCATATGCGATAGATAAAATAAGATAATATCTTTTTATATGAATAAAACAGGAGGAATGTAAAATGAACATTGACATTAAACACATTGCCAAGCTGGCAAGACTTCGCATCGAAGACGATCAGCTTGATAAGTTTGAGTCAGAAATGCAGAACATCGTGAGAATGGTTGAAAAGCTCCCCGACATTCAGGACGAAATGACCCTTGACCCTGACAACCCGATGATACTCAGAAAAGACGTGGCTGTTCAGGATAAATTCACAAGACAGGAGCTTATGCAAAACGCTCCTCAGGTAAAGGCAGGCTGTCTTGTCGTGCCTAAAACAGTAGAGTAAGGAGTGTTATAATTGGAACTTTTTGAAAGAAACGCTTGCGACTTGTCAGAAATGATAAAGAACAAGGAAATAAGCTCCGCTGAGCTTACAAAATCTGTTTTTGACAGAATAAAAGCAGTTGAGGACAAGGTAGACGCTTATCTGACGCTTGACGAAGAAAACGCTATGAAAAAAGCCGCTGAGATAGACGAGAAGCTCGCTAAGGGCGAGGAACTTTCACCTCTGGCAGGTATACCTTTCGGTATCAAGGACAATATCTCAACAAAGGGTCTGAGAACGACCTGCGCATCAAAAATGCTTGACAACTATGTTCCGCCTTTCAATGCAACTGTAATGAACAAGCTTGACGATATCGTTGTAACAGGCAAGCTCAACATGGACGAGTTTGCTATGGGCTCATCAACTGAGAATTCACATTTCAAGCCTACTAAAAACCCATTTGATACAGAGAGGATACCCGGCGGCTCATCAGGCGGATCTGCTGCGGCTGTTGCTGCAAAGGAAGCTATCGTGACCCTTGGCTCTGACACAGGCGGATCAATCAGACAGCCTGCTTCATACTGCGGCGTTGTAGGTCTTAAGCCTACATACGGCAGCGTTTCAAGATACGGTCTTGTTGCTTTCGCTTCATCTCTGGATCAGATCGGACCTCTTGGCAAGTGCGTAAAGGACGTTGCTATGGTACAGTCCGCTATCGTTGGTCATGACAAGTATGACGCTACTTCCGCCTACAGAGAGTACCCTGATTTCGCAGCAGACCTTAAAGCTGACGTAAAGGGTCTTAGAATTGGTATACCAAAAGAGTATTTCGGTGAGGGTATCGACCCATTCGTTAAGCAGTCTGTAATGACCGCTGTGAAAGAGCTTGAAAAGCAGGGCGCAACTGTAAAGGAGATATCTCTGCCGTCTACAGATTATGCACTTTCATCATACTACATCATTTCTTCCGCAGAAGCTTCTTCAAACCTTGCAAGATTTGACGGCGTAAGATACGGCTTCAGAGCTGAGGAATATGACGGACTTGTTGATATGTACGAGAGAACACGTTCAGAAGGCTTCGGCGACGAGGTAAAGAGAAGAATAATGCTCGGCACATTCGTGCTTTCATCAGGTTTCTATGACGCTTACTACAAGAAAGCAAAGCTCGTTCAGAAGAGAATAATGCAGGAGTTCGCAGCTCAGTTTGCTGACGTTGATGTTATCGCTACTCCTACAGTTCCGTCAACAGCTTTCAAGATCGGCGAGAACACTGACGATCCCCTTAAAATGTACGCAAACGATGTCTGCACTGTTACAGTGAACATTGCAGGTCTGCCTGCAATAAGTATACCTTGCGCATATGACGACAAGGGTCTGCCTGTTGGTATGCAGCTTATCGGCGGAAAGTTTACAGAGCAGCGTCTGCTTAACACAGCTTATGCTTACGAGCAGTTTGTGGGCGGATTCAAAATGCCTGAGCTTTAAGGAAAGGGGTCACAAAAATGGTAAAAGGCTACGAAGTTGTAATCGGTCTTGAAACTCATGCTGAGCTTAATACCGAGTCTAAAATATACTGCGACTGCAAGAATCAGTTCGGTCTTGAAGTCAATTCACAGGTATGCCCTATCTGCATGGGTATGCCTGGCACACTGCCTACTCTTAACGAAAAGGTAGTTGACTACGCAATAAGAATGGGTCACGCACTCAACTGCAAGATAAACCGCATATGCAAGCAGGACAGAAAGAACTATTTCTATCCTGACCTGCCAAAGGCTTATCAGATATCACAGGCAGAAGTTCCTCTCTGCGGAAAAGGTTACGTTGATATCCTTGTTGACGGCGAAGAAAGAAGAATTGGTATCACAAGAATACACATCGAGGAGGACGCCGGTAAGCTTCTCCACTCTGACAAGTTCCATGGCGTATCGCTCGTTGACCTTAACCGCTGCGGCGTTCCGCTTATTGAGATAGTTTCTGAGCCTGATATGCGTTCCTCACAGGAAGCAAAGGTTTATCTTGAAACGCTGAAATCGATCCTCCAGTATCTTGGCATATGCGACTGTAAGATGCAGGAGGGCTCTATCAGATGTGACGTAAACGTATCTGTTCACAAGCCTGGCGAGCCATTCGGCACACGTTCTGAAATGAAGAACGTAAACAGCTTCTCTGCAGCTGTAAGAGGTATCGACTACGAGGTAGAAAGACAGATAGCCGTTCTTGAAGCAGGCGGAAAAGTCGAGCAGGAAACACGCCGTTGGGACGATGAAAAGGGCATGAGCATTCCAATGCGTTCAAAAGAGGACGCACAGGATTATCGTTACTTCCCTGAGCCTGACCTGCTTACTATCGTTGTTGAGCAGGAGCGTGTTGACGAGCTTAAGAGAAGTATTCCTGAGCTTCCAAACGTAAAGATACTCAGATATGTAAAGAAGTTCGGTCTGAACATAAAGGACGCAACATTTATCGCAGAGTCAGTTTCTCTTGCAAAGCTTTTTGACGATTGCATGGCAAAGGACAAGTTCCCTGCAAAGTGTTATACAACATGGATACTTGGCGACCTTGTTAAGTACATGAACGCCACAGGCAAAACGCTCGAAGACACCAAGCTCACTGCTGACAATCTCACAGAGCTTGCCGCCGCTATCGAAGCAAAGACTATCTCAAACGCTGGCGGAAAGAAAGTTTTCGCAGTTCTTCTCGAGGAGGACAAAAAGGTAAGCGACATTATTGAGGAGCAGGGTCTTGCGCAGGTTTCTGATGACAGTGCACTTGAAAAGATCGCTGACGAAGTTCTTGCCGCAAACGAAAAGTCTGTAAATGACTACAAGGGCGGAAAGACAAATGCTCTGGGCTATCTGGTAGGTCAGTGCATGAAAGCTTCAAAGGGCAAGGCTAACCCTGGAAAGATGAAAGAGATAATTCTTGCAAAGCTTGGCTAAGCGCAGGAAAATCTGATATAACAAAAGAGGGCTACTTTTTGTAGTCCTCTTTTTCGTACTCATATAAGCTTTCCGTAACAAAACTCGCCGTCTGACGAGGTTATCTCTACCTTTAAAAGCTGTCGCCGCAAAGAAACTTCTTCGCTCATCCTCGGTATTTTCACTGTCACATAATTTGGCGCATGACCCTGATGCCACTGAGGGCTTGTTTCCTTTTCAAACAAAACTTCCTGCACTGTTCCAACAAGACTTTTGTGATACAAAGCCTTTGTTTCATTGCATACCTCTGCCATTTGAGCCGCACGGCGGTGCTTGGTCTTGCGGTCGAGCTGACCTTTCATTTTGTCTGCAACAGTTGTTGGTCTGCGTGAATATGGGAAAATGTGCGCTTCTGCGAAAGATACCTTTCTTGCAAACGACAGCGACTTTTCAAACTCCTCGTCAGTTTCCTGTGGAAAGCCCACCATTATGTCGGTGGTTATTGCGCAGTTTGGAAAATGCCTGCGAAGCTTCTCGCAAAGTTCAGCATATTCCGCCGTATCATAATGGCGGTTCATGCGCTTCAATGTCTCATCACAACCGCTTTGTAATGAAAGGTGAAAATGTGGACACAGCTTTTCAAGCTTTGACATTCGCAGGATATCATCATCGGAAATCAACTCAGGCTCAACAGAGCCGATACGCACCCTGTAATCACCATGACAGCCGCAAGCGGCTTCCACAGCGTCAATAAGGCGTGTGCCGTTTTTGAGATCTCTGCCGTAACAGCAAAGATTTATGCCTGTAAGGATTATCTCCTTATGACCTGAATCAACGAGCTGCTGAACTTCGGGAGCGATATCCTCCAGCGGCTTTGAGCAGATGTGCCCCCTCGCCGTTGGGATAATGCAGTAGGTGCAATATTGGTCACAGCCGTCCTGTATCTTGATATACGCACGAGTCTTTTGGTCAGCGCCCGAGTTCGTCATTTTCTCAAAAGCCTCTCCCCTCTCACGAGGAACTATCCTGACAATGCGCTCGCCGCTTGTGATATACCTTTTTATAAGGGCGGGTATCTCTTTTTTTGCCCCCGTGCCAACTATTATCCCGCACTCGTCAAGGGCAGAAGCTTCCTTTTCAAAAGCCTGCGGAAAACAGCCTGCCAAAACTATCAGACCCTCAGGATTGGCTTTTTTTATCTTGTGGATAAGCTGTCGGCATTTTGAGTCAGACTGAGCGGTAACAGTGCAGGTATTTACAACGCACACCTCTGCGTCAGCATAGTCCTCCGTGACCTCATACCCCTCAGACAGCATTGCTTCCTTTATATTCTCTGTTTCATATTGGTTTACCTTGCAGCCGAATGTATAAAAAAAGGCTTTCATATTTGATTTCCTTTCACTATTCAAATATTGATAATGCACAATAAAGTAGAAAATATATGTATATATTGTACAAATCTTAACTTTGGTTTTTATGACTCTTGACTATTGTAACATATTTTAAATTTTTTTGCAAATATCCATTGACAAATCAGAAAAATCGTTTATAATATAAATTGTAGAGAAAAAAATCTACAGAATTTATGTGGGAATTAGGATCGGAAATATGACCGATCATTCTGAAGGAGGAATATTTATGACAAAGGTAAAAATCATGCTCGATTCCATTGCAGCGGTAAAGAAGTTTGTAAGCGTAGTTTCTATGTACGACTTTGATGTGGATCTTGCGTCAGGAAGATATGCAGTTGACGCTAAGTCAATTATGGGTATTTTCAGCCTTGACCTTTCAAATCCTATCCAGCTTGTAGCACACACAGACGACGCAACTAAGTTCCTTGATGAGATCAAAGAATTTATCGTTGACTAAGCTTCGATATCACAAAGCACTGAGTTTAAAAACTCAGTGCTTTTTTTATTGCCTGATTTAAACGTTTTCGCAAATTTGCGAAATATCATCATATAGTTTAATATATTTACGAATATACACTTTCTACTTTTATGTAAAATCAGCTAACTTCTTTTCGCAAACGATTGAATTTTTCTATCAAAGAAAATTTTCTCTCAATATGTTATAGCTTTTATATAAGTTTCACATTAACTAAAACATTTAC
>CALEJX010000455.1 GCA_937898375.1 uncultured Ruminococcus sp. | reverse complement strand
AGGCGAGTCAAAGTGGTCTGTAAAGGGGCTTTTTAAATTCGCCATAAACAGCATAACCTCTTTCACCTCTGCGCCTTTGCAGATAGTGACAATATGCGGCGTTATAACGTTCATATTCTCGGTGATACTTGGACTTCACACCCTTATCAAAAAGCTTATAGGTGCTTCGGCAGTAGGCTTTTCAACTGTCATAATCCTACAGCTTCTTACATCGAGTATAATAATGTTCAGCCTTGGAATAATAGGATTTTATCTCTCAAAGATATACGAGGAGATAAAACAGCGGCCTAGATACATAATCCGTGATATCGTAAGAAAAGACGGCGAGGAGAAAAAGAATGGAAAAGACTAAGACATCTCCCCTTTCATTTGCAAAAAAGTGGTGCTATGACAAGCGGCTGTATTTTCTGGTGTTCTTTCTGCCTGTGGCGATAATGTTTTCTGCCTATGCGTTTTTCAAGATACACCCTATAGGTGACAGCTCTGTGCTTGTGCTTGACCTGAATGGTCAGTATGTTTACTACTACGAGCAGTTCCGTGACGCTTTCCACGGCAACGGCAGTTTTATCTACAACTGGTCACGAAACCTCAGCGGAGAAATGTTCGGCGTGTTTGCATATTATCTTGCAAGCCCTTTTATGCTGATACTTGTGCTTCTGCCGAGAACGATAATGGCGACCTCTATCCTTATCTTGCAGCTTGCGAAGATAGGCACGGCGGCTGTGACGTTCATGTTCTTCTTGAAAAAGATATCACCGCAGAAGCCTAAGACTATCTCACTTATCATATTCCCTACTATGTATGCTCTTATGTCATACATGGTGGTACAGCTTATGGACCCTATGTGGCTTGACGGACTTATCTATCTGCCGCTTATATGCTGGGGCGTTCACAGGCTCGTTGACGAGGGCAAGCTCGTGCCTTATATCGTGCCGCTGGCGCTTATGTTCATTGCGCATTTCTATATCGGCTACATGGTGGGAATTTTCACGTTCTTCTATTTCTGCTGGTACTGCCTTTCAAGAGAGGGCAGGATATTGCCGAAAAAATTCTTCTCACGCTGTGTGGCTTTCGGTATCGGCACGCTTGTTGCGCTCATGTGTGCGGCGTTCGTTCTCATACCGGTATACAATTCGCTGAAACTTGGCAAGTTTGAATTTACTGACCCTGATTTTTCTCTTGCAACGCAGTTTGATTTCCTTACGTTCATAACAAAGCTTTTCCCAATGTCATATGACACTGTTTACCCTGAGGGTATGCCTATGATATACTGCGGAACGGCTGTATTGATACTTGTTCCGCTGTTCTTTATGAACGACAAGATAACAATGAAAGAAAAGACCTCCACAGGTCTGCTCACTTTCCTGCTTGTTATATTAATGTATATAAAGCCTGCTGACATGGCAATGCACGGCTTCCAAGTGCCGAACTGGCTGCCTTACAGATATTCTTTCATATTCTCGTTCCTTATGATAGTAATGGCGTTTAGGGCGTTTGAAAACCTTGAGGGCATAACTGCAAAGAATATCGGCGGAATTTTCTTCGGACTTATGGTATTCCTGTTTTGGTGCGAGCGTGAGAATTACTCCCACTTCCAGCTTTTTGAAACAAAGACAAGCGAAACGGGTGACACCACAAACGTTATACAAGGCATATGGGTATCCATGATAGCATTAGCGGCATATTTCGCACTTATCTATCTTATAAAGAAATATCCAAAGTCAAAGGCCGTTTGTATCGTAATGGTAGGCGTTCTTGCGGTGGAGCTTTTCGCAAACAGCGCTGATACTATCGACAAGATAGACACTGACGTTGCATACAGCAAATATTCTTCCTATGAGCCTTACATGACACAAACGAGAAATGCTGTGTCAATGATGAAAGAATATGACCCGTCGCTTTTCTACCGCATGGAAGCGACTTTCCACAGAACTGTGAATGATCCTATCGGCACAGGTTACAAGGGCATTTCACATTCAAGCTCCACAATGAATGCACCTGCACTTATGATGCTTCACAAGCTTGGATATGCTTACGGCGGACACTACACAAAATATGACGGCACAACTTTCATGACGGACGCTCTGTTTGACATAAAATATCTTATGGACAAAACAGGCAACACCTCTTTTGTAGGCACAAGAGTTAAAGTGCCTGAGGAATACAAGCTCACTACAGAATACACAGAGGGCGACGCAACATACAAATTCTACAACAACCCTAACGCTCTTGGTCTTGGCATGGTATCGTCGCCGAGCATTGAGGACGTGACACTTTCTGAGGACAATCCTTTTGAAAATCAGAACATGGTATTCAACGCCCTCGCAGGCACAACAAAGGAATATTTCACAAAGATACCTGTTATAAACAGCGAAATGGAGAATGTTTCTACATCACAGCTTACTGACGGACACACGAAATACTTCCCTACAGACACTTCCATTGCGGAATGTCACATTGACTATGTTGTGAAAATGGATAAGGACTCATATCTTTATATGTATCTTCCTACCAAATATGAGCGCTCCTGCAACGTATGGATACAAGACGAGGACGATTATATGGACGGCTCTGAGCCTATGGAATATGCAGGTCAGTTCTTTGTGGGCGACAATTATTCTATTATGAATCTCGGCAAATTCTATGAGGGGCAGGAGCTTCGCATACGCATAACAGTGGCAAATGATGACAACGAGGCTTACTGGAAAGACCAGCTTTTCTACACCTTTGATTATGACAGCTTTGCGCAGACCTGCGCTGATATGCAGAAAAATGTGCTTGATGTCACACGCTTTGAGGACACTTACCTTGAGGGTACTGTTAATGCTGAAAACGACAGTTCTGTACTGTTCACTACCATACCATATGAAAACGGCTGGACTATCACTGTGAACGGCAAAAAGGTAACGGCTGAAAAATCTCTCGACAGCCTTATAACTATCCCTTTGGAGCAGGGCGAAAACAAGATAACGATGAAGTTCTCACCTGACTATTGGAAAGTATCACTTATCATAACAGGCTTTGGCGTTGTTCTGCTGGTGCTTATATTCCTGTTTGAATACAAGCGTGGAAAGGTCATGAAAAAGGTGCTTTCAAAGGCTAATCTTACGGCTGAAAGCAGTGAAAAAGTTGCCACACCTGTGATAAAAGATACAAATGATACAACGGACGAGCCTCTGAGGATATACCGCCCTGACAATGATGATGACGAAAAGCTTCGGCACATCAACGAAATGATGAAAAATATTCTTGGTGATGACGAGGATAACGGCAAAAACGATAAATAGCGACGGAAGTTGCGAAAAAAATCTATTGACAATGCTTTTGTAAAATAGTATTATAATAGGGACGGAAATTCTATCCGCCCCTATTTTTTCGGGCAACAGATAAAGACTTCACAAATGAAAGGACTAATCAAAATGGCAAAAAAAATCTACACAAAAAAACTTACATACGCAGGAATGTCCCTGTGCCTGCTGAGTTTTTTCGCATTTATTCTCTCGGCGGCAGGTGCTTTGGCTGACCCTGTGGGAAAGCTTATTTACAACAACGTTTTCACAAACAAGATAGACTTTATGTTCACACCTGACATTTTCGCTTATGTGAACATTTACGGACTCTCCTGCGCACTTGTGATATTCAGCCTTGTGGTATTTTTCACTTGTGCAAGAGCAAAGGGCAAGAAAAAGCTTGACGGCGCATTTGCAGGCTTTCTTATCCTTTTCCCGCTTGTTGTGATGATAACAAAGGGCGTTATGATATACTATGTTCTCGTTAAGGGTCACTTCTCAAACGCTATAACAATGGGCTATGACAACGATAAGTTCAGGGTAGCACTTTCACTTGCTGATGATGTTCTGCCTTTTATTGCGGCTTTCCTGCTTTTCATAGGCGGACTTGTTATTGCAGGCAGACTTATGGGCGAAGATTTTGCCGTTGAGATACCTGTTGCCGCAAAGGCACCTGAAAATACTCCTGCGCCTATACCAATGGCTATGCCGCAGGAACAGAGTTTTGCCCAGCCTGATATGTCACAGTTCAGAAAGCCTGACAATGCCGAACCTGTTATGTCACAGAGCGTAACTGAGCCTGAGCAGGCAGAGCCTACAGAAGCACCTACAGATACGGCTGATGTGACCGAACAGCCTGTCTGGCAGACCACACCTGAGAAGTGTCCGCACTGCGGCTCAGATCTGAAAAGCGGAGCTAAATTTTGCAGCGTTTGCGGAAACAAAGTTTAAAAAGCCACACCAATACACTTCCATAAAAAATACGGCATATGCCACTTTTGCGGTGACATATGCCGTATTTGATTTTTACTGTTCTGATGTGCTAGGGCTTGTAAGACCGTGCTTTACTCTGTCACGGACCTCCGCCCTCTTTGCGTCGTTAAATCTGTCGAGAGTTCCCACAAGATAGCCTGTTATTCTTCTTATACGCTGAAAAGGCACATCTGCAAAGTGATAATCAACGTCAACAAAGTCGCCGTCTATTTTAAGGTCGATCGCTTGGATAGTCTTTTCAGGGTAAAGCTTCTGCGCCCTGTCGATATAAGAATTTATCTCTGCCTGCGACATCTCGCCGCCTGTTACATTCACATTTACCATTTTACCATTACCTCCGTTTGCTTCGTCATTTATACATATTGTAACTGTGATAAAAGAATACCACAATATCTTGTATTTGTCAATAGTTAATACCCACAAAGCGCAGGGGGATAATTTGTAGGGTATGCCTGCACGGTCAGCCTTTCATTTCTTCTCTTATGCTTTGCCATTCGGGGCAGAACTTGCTCACCAACGCCCAAAAATCTTTGCTGTGATCCATAAAGACCAAGTGGCAAAGCTCGTGGAGGCAGACGTAATCAATGCACTCTCTGCGGAAAACGATAAGCTTTGAGTTTATGGAGATATGCCTGTTTGAGATACATCTTCCCCAACTTGCGGTCAGGGGTTTTATTGTGACCTTTTCAGGCACAAGCCCTGTGGCGGCGGACATTTTCTGCATACTTTTTGTTATCTCCGCCACTGTGAGATCGTTTATGAACTTGGTGGTCTGCTCTTTCACATAGTTTTGGTCGCTTGTCTTGTTCACGGCAATGAGAAGCTTGCCGTCTTCTATCCTCGGGGGAAAATACTTGTCAGCCTGAACAAGGGTCAGGGCAAGCTCGTTTCCCAAAAGTCTGAGCTTTTCGCCCTCGCAAAAATCTTTCGGCAGACCCACCGCCGCCTTGTCTTTCTGCTCTTTTATCCAGCCGAGATTGTTGTTTATAAAGCTTTCAAGCTGCTGTTTTGAACAGCCGTAAGGCACACGCACTGTCAAAACGCCGTCACGCATACCCATGTTAAGGCGGCTTCTTTTGGCAACGTCAAGAATAAAATCTATGCGCTGTCCGTTTTTATCCACGATAAAAGTATTATATTTCGGCACTTCAAAGCCCCCATATCCAAAAACGCCGCACATCCTTTTGTGCGGCGCTGAATTTTTTACCACTGTACAGCTATAGAGCTGTCTGTTGTAAGATAATCCTTATAAATATATCCCGTGAGTGGGCCGTCTATATTCATGAAAGTTATCTTCACATATCCGTTATCCTCATATTCAAGGACGTTTACCTGAACGCCCGGTGACATACAAACGATATTCTCGGCGTCATTATCAGGTGCAACATGAAGGTAAGCATACTCTGTAACATACATAACATCAAGCACGTCTGTCTGGCTTGACTCGTCGCTTGACGCATCTGTTACCGCACCGCTTTCGTCCACACTGCTGTTATCAGTAACGGACGTATCCGCAGGGGCGGAGCTGTTCACAGGTTCAGCCACAGACTCATTGGTATTTATAGTAGCAGTATTTATGCCCTTTGGCACTTCTGAGCTGTTGCTTGCAAAAAGTCCCTTGGCAAGCAGAAGTATCACGCACAGCACAAATATGCCCACGACGATTATTGCGACAACGCTCGCCGTATTTCCCGAAGCCTTGCGGGAAACGTTATTCTTGTTATTATCCATATTTCACACGGCACAAGCCGCCGCATTTCGCCTCCTTTTGCAGGAACACGCCTGCACACCTGCATACAAAGCGCAGGTACATACATATATTATAATATTTTTTATTATTAATGTCAATGACAGTTTAATTACAATATTGTCACATTTCCCTCTGTGATACCCCATTTTTGGGATATTTACCCTATTTGAGCCGATGATTTGACAATATAGCCAAATAGAAGTTTACTAATTTGATTAAAATACATATTAACAAAATCGGTGAAATATGTTATAATGAATTTTATAGGCAACACCACGCAAGGCACGCCTGTCGGCTTTGCACGCAATCCTTGTGTGGTGTTGCCTATACAGTGTATAAAAGAGGGGGCAGGAAGTTGCATAAGAATATTATCTGCGGCGCATTGTCTGCGGCAATGTTCCTGACCCTATTTTCAGCCTGCGGTCAACCTAGCGAAAGTGTGACCAACACAGGAAACTCCTCTTATATCGAGCAGGAGGAAGTCACCGACAGCCCTGCAAAGATATTTTTCTCGGCATGGAACGGCAGAGAGATAACCCCTGACACGGCTAAAGAATATGGTATGCTTTTCATGGACTCCTCAGAAGAAAGCGATATACGCTGGGCGGAGTTCTGTGAGTGCGTAAAAAGCGGCACTGAAGCTGAGATAACAGTATGCACAAGCACGCAGGTCATACACGCTGAAAGCTCTTTGGAGGGCGATGACGGCGTTCTTACCATAGACTCTGAGGACTTTTCAGAGGGCAGTATGAAAATATTCTCTCAGAAGCTATCCTCCAACAGCCTTTACAGCGTTTACGAGGACGGCTTGACGGTATATTATGCAGGCAGCAACAGGCTTTATCAGACGGAAAATGTAACTGATGCGCTTACTGACGTGCCTTTTGAGCAGAAAGTATATGAATGCAGCGGCGAAGCCAACATGACTTTCCCATATCAAAAGATGTTCTCAAATTACAAAGATTTCAGCGAATACTATGTGAAATACAACAGCGAGCTTCAGATACAGGAAATGAAAAAGGATATGGAAACCTTTGAAAACGAGGGCGGCTTCAACACCCATGTTATTTTTCTCAGGGGCGAGCTTTCGGGATATGAATATGTAGACTACAATGTAGTGAGGGCTGTTAAGGATAATGATTCTCTTTGCATATATGTGGCAAAAGAAATACCTGAGGACAAGTCAGGAGCTACTTCAAAGCGGCAGATAACGGTCACAGTGCCGTCAGAATATCTTGACGAGATAAGCCCGAAAAACATAAAATGGATAGTTTTCACGCAAGAGTGACAAAAGGCGGACAAGGCGGCTTGTCTGCCTTTTTTATTCTGAAAGTTGACAGATAAAAGCATTAGTATTATAATAAGGTCAGCACCTCATAAGGAGATATTTATATGAAGCTTTTTTACCCTGAGATATTTGAAAAATTCGTCTGCACAGGCTCACAGTGTTCTGACAACTGCTGTATGACAAATTGGGATATCGAGATAGACGAGGACACTTATGGCTTTTACAAAAAGCTTGACAATGACATAGGCAGGAAGTTTGTGAACTCAGTTACAGAAGACGAGGGTGTGAGATATCTTGTCCACTGCGACGGCAAATGCCCTATGCTCAACGAAAAGGGGTTATGCTCTGTTCAGCTTGCCTACGGCGAGGATAACATCTCAGACATATGCCGTGAACACCCTAGGTTTTACGAGTGGTTCGGTGATTACAAAGAGGCAGGCGTGGGGCTTGCCTGCGAAGAAGCTGTGAGAATGTATCTTTCTGATGATGAGCCTGTGAGATTTTTTACCAAAGAGATAAACGAAGAGCCTGACGACCTTGAGTTCGACCCCGAGCTGCTTGAAACAATGCTTTTTGCACGGACGGCTTTCATTGACCTGCTTCAAAACAGGGAATATTCTCTCCATGACAGGCTTGTGAATATTCTTTCAGCGGCGGCGGAGATACAGTATGCTCTTGATGATGAGGATATGGAGACGATAAAAGTCATTGCCGAAGAGTTTTCCCACCCTGAGGTAATAGCAGAGCGTGCGGAGAACCTTAAAAAAGCTCTGCCTGAAAAGCCTTTGGCTAATGCTGAAAATATGCTTTTTTATCTTGAACATCTTGACTTCATAGGCGACACGCTCCCACAGCAGATAAAGGACGCAAGCCGCTTTGTGAAAAAGCTTTCCGCACCCATAAAGGCTCAGGAGAGCGGCGAGTACGAAAAGCTTGCGGTGTATTTTGTATACAGATATTTCCTTAAAGCTGTGAGAGATTTTGACCTGCTGTCAAAGATAAAGGCTATGATAGTGTTCGTTTTTGCCGCAGAGGTCATAAACCTCAGCCATGAGCAAGACGCTCCCGCACGCTTTGAGACCGTCAAAGAACTTTGCAAGGAGATAGAATACTCAGGCGACAACATGGACAGGATATATGACGACAGCTATCTTTCCGATATTTTCTCTGACGCTTCTATGCTTGCGCTTCTTGAATGGACACTTTAGAGCAGAAGATAGCCAAGACCCAAAAGAAGCTTTATGTCTGCACCCTGCTTGTATAATATGTAAATAAGCAGACCGATAAGGGCTTTTTCTTCATCGATCTTTATATTTCCTAAATTTCCCCCAAGCAGACCGCTCAAAAGCGAACTGCTCTGAGGGGCTTTTTGTGGGCTTTGAGCATTTTGGGCGTGAGGCGCTTCCTCTGCTTTAGGTGGTGCAGGCTCGCTGTCATGGCTTGCGCCCACAATGCTTCGTGAACGCCTTTGCATTTCTCTCACACGGCGTATGGCTTCCTCCTGCATGGTGGTGAAATTATTTTCATCAGAATAAGCCAAGCAGATCACCTCCCAGAAGTCCGCTTTCTTTCAGTGCAGGATACACTGCAAAAAGCTTGAATATTTTTATGAGCCTGTCTATTTTCGCCTGATTTTCTTCTTTCAGCAGAGGTCGCAGGGCAAGAAGAAGTTGGATATTTTTATCGGGCTTTGAAGCCGTCTGCATTATGCTTTGTATCTTCATGAGTTTTGCAATGTCAAAGCCCCCTGCTTGGGTCGCTTGCGCAGGCTTGTTTTCCGCAGGGGGAGAAACTCCACCAAGGCTTTGGAGAAGCTGAGAAAAGTCCATGTTCTGTGGGCTTTGGGTGGGCGTTTCGCCCTGCTCTCCCTGACCGCCGTTATCCGCCGTGAGCATATCCGCAAGCTCTTTTATCTGCTTCATGCTTTCCTCGTCATTAAGCACATTCTGTATTTTGTTCATCAGATCGTCCAATTATTTCACCGCCTGTTCAAGCTTTTGTCCTGCAAAATACTATTTTCCCTGAAGCTTTTTAAATATTGCCCTTGCCTGTGGGGAGGACAATATTTTCTCGGCAGTTTTCGGGTCTGACAGAGCTTTTTGAAGCATCATAGCCTCGTTTTGGGGCATACCTTGAAGCGCTCTGTCATAAACGCCGCTTTCAAGCTGACCTTTCAGCACGTCAGGGGTAGTGCCGAGCTTTTTTGACGCCACTGCAAGAAGTGCCTGCATGGCTTTTGGATCCATAGAATTGAAGCTGTTTTTTGCGCTCATAAAAAATTCTCCTTTTTTCTATAGTATTTATAAATATTTATGTTATAATATTGCTTGTTATAACTGGTAAAGGGGTGTAACTATGAGAATAATCGTTTTTTCGGATACTCATGGAAATTATTCTGCAATGCACAAGATATTCAAGCGAAACGGCGACGCCGACCTGTTTATTTTTCTCGGTGACGGCGAACGTGACCTTGACAGCCTGAGAGTGCAGTATCTTGACAAAAAGATAGTAAACGTATCAGGAAACTGCGACTTTGCTTCGCTCACTCCTGAAAACGACATATACATGACCGACAACGGCATAAAGATATTTTTCACCCATGGTCACAAGTGGGGCGTGAAATACTCTACCGACAGGATATTCTACAAGGCAAAGGAGATAGGCGCACAGATAGCCCTTTTCGGACACACTCACTGCCGCTACTACGCCTATGAGGAGGGTATCCACATTTTGAACCCCGGCAGTGCAGGTCAGCCAAGAGACGGCAAGCCTGCAAGCTATGCTTATATCGACATCACAAAGGACGGCGGCATATTCTGTAGTCACGTTGACCTATAATATGCGCTGAACTGAAATTTTGTTAAACAAAAAGCGGACGAACACTTATCATGTTCGCCCGCATTTTTTATGCAAGAATTATAAATTTTATTCTGATATCTCTTTTCTTACCCTTTCAAGCTCATCAAGGAACATCTGATCCGCATGGCTAAGGCGGTAATTGCTCTGATAGATAAGAACGTCCTTATTAGTCTTTTTGAAATTAGGACATTTTCTCTGAGCAAGACCGTAACGCTTCAAGATCTCTTTCGGCAAAGGGCTTACCCACATGAATGAGTCAGGACAGGCTGAGAGGATATCAAACTGACTTCCTCGCTCATAGACGTAAATATGCCTGCTGTGGTTGTTCATCTCGGCATTTTTCTTCTGATAGGTCGTTGAAATATTCGGCACGATATTATCCCCGTGCAAAACCTCTATGTATTTATCTAGAACAGTTTCGTTTATCTCTTTTTCTTTGGCAAGCTGGCTGTTTTCACTTGTGATAAGGACATAATCAAACTCCCACACGTTATGATATTTCAGTTTTTTTTCTTCTATCATGGACATGAAAAAGCTTTCATACGCCACAGGATAACGGATTATACCCATATTATATTCGCACTCCACAACTGCGTTTATGGCTTCCATGGAGTTCGTTTCCTTTATTTTTGCGTCAAGCTCGACATTTCTGCTCATTTTGTTCACAAAGCAAGTGAAAGCGTGGGTTATATAGCTCGCCCTTGGCAGAAGCAGGGAGAAGTTCACGGCATTTTCGCCGTTATCCTTATAAAGGCTCTCCATTTTATCCATTTGCACAAGTATAGCCTTTGCATACTGCAAGAACTGCTTGCCCTTTTCTGTGGCAACAACGCCCTTTGCGCTTCTTTTAAAAATCGGTATGCCAACTTCCCTTTCCATTTCCTTTATGGCTTTTGACAGGTTAGGCTGACCCATATAAAGCGCAGAAGCAGCCTTTGTGATAGACCCTAGTCTTTCGACCTCTACCATATATCTGAGATGAGTTAAATTCATAGTTTTTCCTTCTTTTGTTATCGGTATGTAAAATCTAAATACTGTCATAGAAGATTATATATGCTTTCTGTCAATTTCATTATAAAGCTTTGTTAAAAACTTGTCAACCGCAGAGGGCGTTTTTTAACATTAATTTAACATAAAGAAGCGCCTGCGAACGCTTGACATTGAC
Organism: uncultured Ruminococcus sp.; assembly: GCA_937898375.1. Lineage (GTDB taxonomy): Bacteria > Bacillota > Clostridia > Oscillospirales > Ruminococcaceae > Hominimerdicola. The sequence continues at coordinate 1,637 of CALEJX010000455.1, read as the reverse complement.
CTAACTCTCTGCTATAATCTTATATGTTTGAATAACAAAGGCTTACTTCTGCCGCCGGGTAGGAGTTTGGCGTCGGACCTGCTGTCGTTAGGCTTTAAAAGACAGCGGTGTTCGGCGTTTTTTTGTGGGATAAACGGAGGGTAAAAATGAAGAAAAATTCACATCTTAGGGATTTTGCCAGATACGCTTCACTGAACGTTCTTGGAATGATAGGCGTATCATGCTATATCCTTGCGGACACGTTCTTTATCGCAAAGGGCATGGGTGCAGACGGCGTTACTGCGCTGAATATTGCAATACCGATATACAGCCTTATCCACGGCACCGGACTTATGATAGGCATGGGCGGAGCGACAAAGTTTGCCATATACAAAAGTCAGGGGCGTGACGAAGCAGGAAGCAGAGTTTTCACTTGTGCGCTGCTTATGGCGCTGGTGCTTGGAGCGATATACTTTCTGAGCGGAGCGTTCTTGTCACTGCCACTTGCGAAACTTCTCGGTGCAAGGGGCAGCGTTGTGGGCATGACGAACACCTATCTGAAAGTGCTTATGATGTTCGGACCATTCTTTGTGCTTAACGACACTTTCAACTGCTTTATAAGAAATGACGGAAGCCCGAAGCTTTCAATGGCGGCAATGCTCACAGGAAGCTTTTCAAACATAGTCCTTGACTATGTGTTCATTTTTCCACTTGATATGGGCATTTTCGGAGCTATCCTTGCAACGGGGCTTTCACCTGTCATAAGTCTTTGCATACTGAGCGTATACAAATTCCGCAAAAAGAACAGCTTCCACATTGTCAAGGCTAGGCACGAGGCGAAGACCTTTGGCGGCATACTGTCCATAGGTATACAATCTCTTATAACGGAGCTTTCATCAGGCATTGTGGTGCTTGCGTTCAATATAATAATACTTGGTCTTGCAGGCAACACGGGCGTTGCTGCATATGCGGTAATAGCAAACACTTCTATTGTGGCGGTATCGATATTCACCGGTATCGCACAGGGCGGTCAGCCGCTTATCAGTGCGGCTCACGGCACTGGCGACAGAGATCGTCTTAGATCAGTGCTGAGATATTCTATTATAACACAGCTTGTGATCGCGCTTATTGTTTACCTTGCTATCGCAATTTTCACAACGCCTATCGCCGCTATATTCAACAGCGAGCATATCGATTCTCTCCAGCGCATGGCTGAGGACGGCATGAAGATATATTTCACAGGAATGTTCTTCTCAGGCTTCAACATAATAATATCGGCATTTTTTGCGGCCTCAGAAAAGGTAATACCAGCCCAGACAGTCACCATACTAAGGGGATTTGCTCTTATCGTGCCAATGGCATTCGTTATGTCAAAGATAGCAGGGCTTACAGGCGTATGGCTCGCTTATCCTGTTACGGAATTTATCGTGGCGGTGATATCCATAATATTCTATATGCGAAACAGGCACAAGGCTTAAAACATAACGGCAAAGTATCAGGCTTTGCCGTTTTCTTTTTTCGTATTTTTGCATAAAGCTTGAAAAAAGCTGATTTTTGTGATATTATAAAATGTAGTGATAAATTTTGCGGAGGTCAACTGACAAATGATAAACACAAGCGGCGACACGCTGATAATAGATATAAGGGATGAACTTTCC
>CALEJX010000454.1 GCA_937898375.1 uncultured Ruminococcus sp. | reverse complement strand
GGGGCGAACAGCGTTCGCCCGTTATTTGGGCGTTTTTCGACAGTCTCAGGCGACCAGAGGTCGCCCCTACATACAAACGGCGTATTTATGCGGTTTGCGTGATAGAATTAATAATTGTGGCTTTTCTGTTCATGTATCTGTTCAGGTGCGATAAAGCTCAGGGCTTTAAGCTCCTCGGTGACTTTATCCGCTTCGGCTTTTGTTACTGTGAAGTCAAAGTCGATATAGTCGATATCATCGTTGTTATATGTATCGTCTGAATCGTAAGTCCTTATTATCACGCTTATCATATTAGATGAGTTTGCTTTAGCCTTAAAGTGGTGGATATAGTCGCTGATACTCTTTTTGCGGCGGTCAAAAGCGCTGTTGTAGATATTTACTATCTGCATGGCTTCATCTTTTGTGAGAGTGTTTTTATCCTGTGGGTTTTGGTGGCTTGAAATATAGGAGAATGTCAGATCGTCGCTCGTTGTACTCATTGCCCACACATGATTGTATTCGGTGAGCTTTGCTTCATCAATCTTACCTGTGAAGCTGTTGCAGAAGTAAGCAAGAACGTTCACGCCGAATATGACTACCATATACACTGCGAAAATGCCTATCCATTTCACAAAGCGGACTATCGTTAGCTTTCTGTTTGAGGAGAGTATCCTTACAAGGAGATAGCCCAAGAGAAGCGCTGGGAGAAGTATCAGATTGCTTGTGTCTGAGAGGACGTATGTGGTGACGGTGACTACGGCTAGAATAAGGATAATCTCACAGTAGGCACTGAATACGAACGGCTTGCCTGTGTCTTTGCAGTCACGCTTTTTGTAGAGAAAGTACAAAAGCGTGATGAGCAGTGCTGAGAAAAGTGTGCTTCCAATGAGAAGAAGCAGAAGCTTTGTAGAGTAGCCTAAGTCCATAAGCTTTGCGGAAATGGCACTCCATGCAGGGCAATAGATAATGAAATTTTCAAGGTCATATGGATACTGAACAGCGTATGGGCTTATGGTGGAGTAGTATATGCAAGCTGGGAGAGCCGCTTCGCAGGCTGTTATTATCACCGCTGTGTATATCATTTCTGCAAGCCTGCCGCAGCATATCATGCACAACAGAACTGCAAGTATCACAAATAGGCTTGTGGAAAGCTGTGTGAACATCAGCACGGCGGAATATCTTGCGACTATTTTTAGTGCGATATCCGTTGTGAGAAGTATGGCGATAAACTGAATGATGTTCCAGAATATGACCGGTAGGATATGCAGTTTCAGCAGGGTGAGAAGCTTCGAGAAGAAGCGTTCTTTTGCGCTGGCTGGGAGTGAATACACAAGGTCTGCGTGTGGCTTGCTGTAAAGCTCACGGAAAAGGGTGAAAACTGTGAATACTGCACACAACGCTATCGCCGCAGTGCCAGCTTCGGCAAGACCATAGCCTGTGTAGTTGTTTGTCACGCTTTCGCTATAGTAGGTGATGAATTTTCGCATTGACATCTGCATTATGAAGTTCATGAACAGCACAAGGTTTATGATAACAAAAAGCAGTTTGTTCACCTTGAAGTCACGGCGTGAGGTCTCTATTATCCTATTCTTCGCTGTTTGCATATCCATGCACCTCCATTTCGTATATGAAGATCTCCTCTAGGGTGAGGGGGACAAGCTCCAGAACGGCAGGGGAGAGGGAGGAAAGCTTGGCGGTGATATCCGCCTTGTTGCCCTTTGTTACCACTGTGGAAACTCTGCCAAGGGTCTTGAAGCTAAGGACTTCTACGCCTGCGTTTTCGATAACAGTTCGGTCAAGCTCTCCGTCAGCGAGGGCTATCTGCACCTTTTCAAAGTTCTCTTTTACATCGTCGATATCCTTGGCGAAAATGACCTCGCCTTTGTGGAGAAGCATTGCTTTGTCGCAAAGCTCGCCTATCTCGGTGACGTTGTGGGAGGACACCATAAGGGTCGCACCACGGTCGAAAATATCGTCAACTATCATGGTGCGGATAAGTCTGCGCATGGCAGGGTCAAGTCCGTCAAAGGCTTCGTCCAGCAGAATATACTTTGTTCGGCTGGCAAGGGCGCAGGCTACTATCGCCTGTCTTTTCATGCCCTTTGAAAACTGAGACAGGGGCTTTTTCCGTGGCAGGTCAAGCTTTGTCACAAGATCGTCAAAGACGGCTTCATCAAAGCTTGGATAGGTGAGCTTATAAAAGCCTTTGAGGTCGTTTACTGACAGCCTTGAAAACTGCACTGTTTCGTCGCTTACGAAAAAGATGTTTTCTTTTGCTAGCGGCTGGTCATAGACGGCAGTTCCGTCTATTGTGACGCTTCCGCTGTCGGGGCGGTATATACCGCTTATGACACGCAAAAGCGTGGATTTTCCTGCGCCATTTGAGCCAACAAAGCCGTATATACAACCCTCGGGGATATCAAGGGTCACGGCTTTTAGGGCTTCGTGGCGTTCGTCTGAGTTTGTGAATGTAAGTGACAGATCTTTTATCTCTATCATTTTTCGTCACTCCTTTCTTGTTGCTCCTCCGCAAGTTCTTCAAGTGCGGAGGAAAGTGCTTCAAGGCTTATGCCTGCCTGCAAAGCGGCGGCGGCATGGAGCTTAAATTCTTCAAGCAGCTTTTTTTCTATAGAGCCTTTCTGCTTTGCCACAAAACAGCCTTTTCCTGCAACGGAATATATTATCTCGTCATGCTCCAAACGGCTGTAGGCTTTTGCAACTGTGTTCGGGTTGAGCCCCAGCTCTTTGGCTAACATTCTTGAGCTTGGGAGCTTATCGTTTTCTTTCAGCACGCCCTTTGATATAAGGCTTGAAAACTGACTGCATATCTGTTCGTAGATAGGCGCTCTGCCTGTGAGATCAAGCGTTATCACCTTGAAAACCTCCTTTCGTGGGGCATATCTCTATTGCCCTTTTGTCTTGTTGTTTCGTTTCATTTGTTCTGTACAGAATGTGTACTAACTGTATTATCTGTTGTAGTACACTTAGAGTATACAACCATAGGCTTCATTTGTCAAGGCGTATGATGATTTTTCGGCGATTTTTACAAATGGGCAGTGGCTTCATAGGCGGAAGTGTATAAAAGTCAAGTGCAAAATGGGGAGAAATATTATTAAAATGTAAAAAATGTGTTTAATGTCCCTGTGTACTATTGACATGGAGATAAAATAATGTTATACTTTAGTACATAAAAGCTTAAAAGCATAAAACCTTTAAAGTGATAAAATTTATACAGGCATGGTAAGGGTCTGTTTTTTGAAAGGAAGTAATGGCAATGGCAAATCAGGCAAAGGCAATAAATCAGAAAGGTGACCTTATGTCATATCGTCCTGATATAAAGCTTCTTGACGCAACTATCCGTGACGGAGGACTTGTAAATAACTTTGGATTTTCAGACGAGTTTGTAAAAGAACTCTATAAAACTAACATAAAATCAGGCGTTGAATATATGGAGTTCGGCTACAAGGCTTCTAAGGAGCTTTTTGACGTTAAGGAGTTCGGCAAGTGGAAGTTCTGCGACGAGGAGGATATCAGAGCTATCGTTGGGGAGAATGACAGTCCGCTGAAGCTTTCTGTTATGGCTGACGTTGGCAGATGTGACTTCAAGAAAGATATCCTGCCAAAGAGCGAGAGCGTTATCGACATGATAAGAATTGCAACATACACTCATCAGATGCCTGGCGCAATTGAGATGATAAACTACTGCCACGATCTGGGCTATGAAACAACTATCAACATCATGGCTGTTTCTGCAAGCCGTGAGGACGATATCGCACAGGCGCTTGACCTTGTGGCAAAAAGCCCTGTTGACGTTATCTATCTTGTTGACAGCTACGGCTCCCTTTTCCCTGAGCAGGTAAGGAGACTTACTGCGCAGTACTGCGAGGTGGCTGAGGCGAATGGCAAGAAGGTGGGCGTTCATATGCACAACAATCAGCAGCTTGCTTTCGCAAACACTATCGAGAGCATTTCTCACGGCGCAAGCTTTGCAGACGCCACAATGAGCGGCATGGGCAGAGGTGCAGGAAACTGCTTCATGGAGCAGATGCTCAGCTTCCTGAGAAACCCTAACTACAAGCTTACTCCTACACTGAAATTTGTTGAAAAATACATTGCTGAGGAGAGAGCAAAGGGTTCACAGTGGGGCTATGACGTGCCTTATATGCTCACAGGCGCACTCAATCGTCACCCTCGTGCGGCTATCGCTTTTCTGAAAGATAACAGAACAGATTACAACGATCTGTATATGGATCTTCTTAACGAGTTGTCATAAAACAATGTCATAAATCATCCTTTCATTTGAACGGCGTTTCCATAGAGATATGGAGCGCCGTTTTTGCATTGAAAAAATTTTTATGTTATGCTATAATTATTTTGATTTTTCATAAAACCTTTTGGCGTGGATATCGTCATTATAGGTGAAAGGACTTTCGAACATTAAACAGGGGGCGGAAAAATGGAGGACAGCAGGATAATTGAGCTTTATGAAAGCAGAGATCAGCAGGCTATCTCACAATCGGATATAAAATACGGCGGATACTGTTATTCTGTGGGCTACAATATTCTTGGGGTCAAGGAGGACACGGAGGAGTGCGTGAACGAAACTTGGCTCAGGGCATGGAATTCGATTCCACCCCAGAAACCCAGAATACTGTCGGCATTTTTCGGGCGGATAACAAGAAATATCGCATTTGACAGATACCGTGCGTCAAAGACCGAAAAGCGTGGAAAAGGTGAGATAGCGGCGGTATTGGAGGAGCTTGACGAGTGCATACCCGACAAGGACACCACCGAGAGCCTTTGCGACGGGATACACCTGGAGGGGCTCATAAACGAGTTTTTGGGCGAGTTGCAGGAGAGAGACAGAAATATATTCTTACAGCGATATTGGTTTGCAGTGCCTATAAAAGAGATATCAAAAAAGTATTCTATGAACGTGAACACAGTCAAGGCAAGCCTTTTCAGGAGCAGAAACAAGTTAAAGGCTTTGCTTGAAAAGGAGGGGGTTCTTTTATGAAAACAACAGGAGAGGATATTTTCAAGGCATTAGAAAATGTTGACGAACATTATATCGAGGAGTGCAGGCAGAGCGGAAGCGGAGTAAAGATAAAAACAGTGTGGAAAAAGTGGGCGGCTGTGGCGGCTTGCGGAGTTATCGCTACTGTGACGTGCGTTATGATGTTTGCAGGCAAGTCGGACAAAGATATAAAGGCAAAGGCTGCGGCTGATCAGCAGACGGCGAACGAGGAAGCCACAGTGTCATATAGAGTGCCTTGGGACGAATATGCAATGAACGCAAAATATGAGACGTTTGAATATAACGATGTGGAATATGTTTCAATGGGACATATTGATAAGTCTTTTCTTGACAGCAAGCTCACCACTATGACTCTTGTAGCTGATAATTATGAGACAAACAAAAAGGAAACAACAACAGCGGATATTTATTCAATAAAGGACTTGTCACCAAGCGTTTATCTGGCGGTGGTCTTTGATGACGGATCTGTGGCGTGGTATGACGATTGGGAATACTCACCTGATTACAAAGCCGATATGACACTTGATGACATAATAAATGACGTAAGTCTTGAAAAAACGGCTCATGTGGACTATGCTTACAATGACGCAGGAATGGGCAGGCTCAGGAAGTATACCAATACTGACCTCTCAAAACTGCTTGAACTGTTAAAGGACGATAATGGTTCATACAATGCGGTCTATAAGGGAGACGCTTATGAGAGCGACCCTGACATTAATTTGTCGGTAACAAATGATGATGAATATTACATTGAGGGCGGAATAACCATAAGCTTCTTTGTTGAAAGACTTGACGTCAGCGGCACGGCTTATTTTACAGCTAACGGAGATCTGTATGTTCAGCTTTTTGCAGGAGATGTACTAAAATTCGATATAGGCAGTGACAAGGTAGAAAAGCTTGAAAAATGGCTTGATGAGAACTGCGAATACACTGACGTAGACAAGAACACTAACAATGTGTATGATGATGAATCTAGCGAGGAGATAGTGACTTCTGACACTGTAACTTCTGTTGTTAAGGACGATTCAGATATGGCGGACGAGGTGGACGCTGAATATAGTGATGAAGCGGTTTAATATGTAAGGGCGAGCTGAGTTCGCCCGATAAAAGATAAAAGCCTGTCGTATCGGATTGATACGGCAGGCTTGTTTTTATTTGTGTTTGTAGACCACACGCTCTTTTACGTCTATCTGCTTGTAGGATATTTTAAAGCCTATCCATGTTGCGAACGGATAGAGAAGAGGAAAGACAGCGGTCATGATGAAAACGAATGGGGACATATCTTTCACGTCGGCGGAGTGGGCAGCCCAATCTATGAGAGGATAGAAGCAGGCATCGAGAAGCTTATAGGCAGGAATAAAGTTGAACGAACCGCTGATTTTTGATATAATCAGCAGTATCATTGTTATGTAGCATGGTAT